>VBQB01000023.1 GCA_005887855.1 Verrucomicrobiota bacterium
CCCCTCGCGCGGGCTTTGGCATCATTCGGGATAACGCTGGTCCCGAGGATGGATTTGCGGCTCTGGAGTGATATGAATAGAGAATCCAGTCGGTTGTAGGAAACCGGTGCATCGCGACTAGGGGTTCGCTGCAGCTCTTTGTTAGGCCTCATTATGGATCTTGCCCAGATTCGGACATCTTTTCTATTTCCTGACTACGTTTATCGTTGGCCTCTTTGATGTGATCTACGCTCTTCCTGAGTTTTGTTCCATCGTACCCGACGAGATCTGCGGCCTGCAGAGGCTTTGTGTCTTCATGTAATTCAGCTTTGCTTTGAGAATTGGGATTTGTGGCAGCGGTTTTCTTCTGACATCCCGAGGAAAACAAAATCGTCGAGAAAATGATTGCGATGAACCTTAATGGAAGCATGGTTTTCATGAGCCCAACGAGAAGGAACTCAGCTACCGCTGGCGGAAGCGAGCTCTGCAACTCTCATCTCTCATCTAAAACTCTCAACTGATTTTCATGCCGGCCAGCGGTTGGCTGGAGCGAAACGATCTTGATACCGAGCTTTGAAGCCAGGTGCTTTTAATTGGAGACGGCATGGAACTCCATTCCATCAACGCCTTTTCAACATCCGATCCGTTGGCACTAAGCCAGGCGCTCATCTCGTCCCCCATTTTCTCCCTGTAAATGCGATGTGAATAGACGAACGAGCATCCCGTGCCATCCACCAGCTTGAATCGGGCAAATGCCACCTCGATGAAATTTGGCCGGCCAAACACCACCGCGATTAGATGTTCCGCCGGCCGATCTGCTTTCCGAGGGATCGAATCGGTCTTAAGCACCTTTGCCTGGTGTCTTTTGTAATTGTCCAGAACGGAATTCGCGGTCTCCGCCAGGCGTTCGCCATCGTGGACGTCCGGATACGCGTTCACCGTCATCATGTCGGACCATCTGTCGAGGTTTTCCTGCTTTTCGGGCGTGAACTCGTGCTGATCGTTCTTCGACCAGCGGTGAAAATAACCAACGCCTCTGAAAACGAATGCGGGCTTTATCGGAGGAGCAACAGTGCGCAGCTCTTGCGCATCAAGTGTGCTGCAGGCGACAGCCAGTAGCGATAGAAAGATCGCAATCGAATGAATTTTCATCTTATACGGGAAGTTAGCCATAATGCATCTGTCGCAAATCCGGTATAAGCGCAAGGAACACCGCTTGCTCTTCAACCACGGATGCGCATTCCGTTTCTCTTCCTGTCCCTGATCCTTGTCGCTTCCGCCTAGGCTCGAGTCCGGGACCCGCAATCCTCTTCGCGAGCGCAAGGCGCTCCGCCTTTTTGCGGCGTGCCTTGCGTTTTCTAACGTTGTCTCTGCCTTGGCTGATTCCCATAAGGTCTCAACCCTCACGTTTCCTGCGCCGGTTCCAAGCTATTTCGCTTTCGGAGTTTAGACGCGACCCGTTTTTCCTATCTAAAGATCAATTCCCATCGCGATGGCGCCGGTTACCTCCTCCCAGTCGCAGCGTTTCCAGAATTCACGCCCGCGCGGATTATCGTCCGCCACCATGATAATGGCACGTTTGAGTCCGGCCTGGCGTAGACCCTCCAAGCATTCGTCCAGCAGACGCCTCCCGAGTCCGCGTCCCTGACAAGCAGGATCAACCGCCAGATGATAGATGTGTCCGCGGCGTCCATCGTGACCGCATAAGGCGACGCCAATGGTCCTCGACCCATCGGTCGCCACTCTGCTCAGCCCCGGGTTTCGCGCGAGAAATTGAGCAACGCTTTCTCTGTCATCACCCTCGGCGATCTCGAGACCTTCAACCCGCTGCCATAGCGTAACCGCAGCGTCGTAATCGCTTATGGAAAATTCTCGGGTGTCGATGTTGCCGCTCATCTTGGGTCAAGAACTCTAGCATTACGTCGCGCTCTGCTCGCTTTCGAGTAACTGTACTACTCCATCATGCGTGTATAAGCACGCATGATGATTGCGTACCATTTTCGGTGCGATCGCGCTTGATCGGTTGCGCAAACGGAACGACGTCGTGGTTTTGCGCAATGCACGCGAGAGAGTCGGAATGTTGAAAGTTTAGATGCGACCCAATACCTCTGGTTCGTACAGTTAAGAGACGTGGGTCGACAGCCGCTTGCGCCAGTTCCAGCGATGAACCAGAAGGACCACCAGCCAAATGATGAAGGCGAACGCGCCGCCGGGGACGGTCAACAGAATCAGCCAGCCGAACACGCCCAGCGTATACAAAAGCTGGCCATAATCTTTCCCGCCGATGACGCTGGGGTGTACCGACCCTTCATCCACTTTGCACCCGTGCGAATTCGCAATCCAACTGCACAGCACGACCGACCCCACTGGCGCCAGTGTCACTCCTGGCTACTTCTCAAACGCTTCCTTATTCACAACATATGGCATCTTGGTCGGGTCGCCGCCGTAGTTCCCTTCCAGCACGTCGATCAGCGCCTGAGCAGTGCGCCCAGCCATGCCTTTGTCGGGATCGACCGAGAGCCGCGTGATCTGCGCGCCACTGGCGAAGTGATGAAACAGGCGCGTGCGATCCGCAATTTCGGGATCGAGCAGTGGCGAATCCGGCGTGAGAGGCTCTTTCTCAAAGACGTCGAGCGCCGCCCCGGCGATGACTTTGTCTTTCAGCGCTTTGGCGAGGGCCTTCTCGTCCACTACTGGACCGCGTGAGCTATTCACCAGGTACGACGTCGGCTTCATCAGCTTGAGCGTCTTCTCGTTGATAAGGTGGTAGGTCGGCTTGTCGGTTTGGCCCTCGCGCAACAGCGGCACGTGGATGCTCACGTAATCAGCGCCGCTAAGTGCCTCCTCGAACTCCACGTACTTGATCGAGGTCTTCTCCTTCTGGATTCCTTTGGCGTGGCGCAGGTCCATCAGCTCCTGGATGGAGGCGATGTACTTGTCATTGTGATACGCCGGGTCGTAGCACAGGATGTTCATGTCGAAACCGGAGCACTTCTTGATCATCGCCAGGCCGATGCGTCCGGTGCCGATGATGGCAATCGTCTTGCCCGTGACCTCGTCGCCAAGGAAGGGCAGGAATGGGTGCCACGACGGCCACTTCTGGTCACGCACCAGCCGCTCACTCGCATACATCTTGCGCGCAAGCATGCCCATCATGAAAAAAGCGAACTCGGCGGTCGCTTCGGTAAGCACGTCGGCCGTGTTTGTGAATGGGACCTTGTATTTGTTGGCGTCGGCGCGGTTGATGTTGTCGAAGCCGACGGCGATCTGCGCCACGACCTTAAGCGAACCCTTCCCTGCTTCGAAGATCTCGGCGTCGATGGGATCGCGCAGCGTGGTGATCAAACCGTCGATGCCGGTCTTCACTTTCTCGATGATCAACTTCTTCGGCGGCGCCTCGGGGCCTTGGAAGACCTCGAGCTCATAGCCGCGCTCGCGCAGACGGCTCTCGGCAGGATCGCCAATGCGGGAGGTGGCAAAGACGCGGAAGTGTTTCTTATCGGTCATGGCTGGGGCAATCGAACGAGAACAAGATCAGCTGCGCCGGGCGAAGGCGCGCGTCGCGGCGGGCTGAACGGCTTTAATCATTATGAATTCTCGATAGTACGATCCGCCTCGGCGTCAGCTATATCGTTCGGTTAGGCGGCGTTTGCTGGCACCGGAATGTGCTCCGCTTTCAGCTCATGCAGATCGAGCTTGTGGCTGGCGTTATCGATATCGATGCCGACCAGTCGTCCATCGGCGTCGAAATCTAGCACAACGCCCTCGGCAACTTCGTCGCTGTCGGCACTAGGCTTCGGAGAGAGCGCGATGTAGAGCGAATCAGTGTCTGCGTGATAGTGAAGCGTCATGGGCGAAATCTCCCGTCAGGAAACGCATTGTGAATAGTGAGCTTATCAGCCAGCGTCACAACGCGCAAGAAGCGGCCACCGAGCTCGGGCACAGTTGCCCAGAACCGGAAGCGGTTGTGTTCCTGTGGCTCGCTGCGGATTGAGTTCTGAACAACGCGAATGCAAATCTCCTTGGTGAGATAAGGTCGGCGCGATAAAACATCATGCTCGAAGTAATTGGTGAACCGGAAATCCGCCATTCAGGGCAGCGTAATAGACTTCCATTCGCAGTGACAGCGTGAAGCCGCCTAACTACAGGTTCTTCTTCGCCCAAGCGCCGACGCTATCGAGTGCCTTCTCGATGTTCTCGATCGAGTTGGCGACGCTGAAGCGCAAATAGCCTTCGCCAAAATCGCCGAAAGCGGTCCCA
>VBQB01000024.1 GCA_005887855.1 Verrucomicrobiota bacterium
CACCCGTTACCTGCAGCCCACGGGCCATCGCTCGCGCCACTAACAGCAAAGCACATGATTGGATAGCGCACGCGTCTCGCGTGTTGACAATGGCGTCCTCGCCATCGCCAACTTTTCTAAACGGTCACAACCCTTCCGCGTTGCGGCACAATGAAAAGCTTGTTGCGGCGAGACACCGCAACCAGCCCGCCGCGGTGGGCGCTACCCAGATCTGGTTCGAACACGCGCTGCCATTGACCGCATTCACTGGTCAGACTACGATCAACGGATGAGTATGCCATCCATGCTCACCGAAGCGGTCCCTGGTCGGGGCCGCACCGGAGCAAAGAAAAAAAACAAAAAACCTGCGGACGCTTTGCGCGTTCTTAAAAATCTTGAGCAACACATTTTGCTCGACGGCTTCCG
Organism: Verrucomicrobiota bacterium; assembly: GCA_005887855.1. Next base: position 406 of record VBQB01000024.1, read on the forward strand.
TATCGTTATCGATTTGGAAAAGAGCCGCGGCTCATATTTGTACGACGCGGCCAGCGGACGCCGGTTGATCGATCTTTACGGATTTTTCGGCTCGATGCCGGTTGGGTTCAATCATCCACGCTTCGATGATCCCGATGTAGAACGCGATCTGTTACGTGCGGCTAAAGCGAAGGTCGCAAACTCCGATATTTATTCGGAAAGCTATGCGGAATTTGTAGATACTTTTGCGCGGATTGTCGGATTGCCGCCGCTCGAACGCTATCTCTTCATCGAAGGCGGCGCGCTTGCCGTCGAGAATTGTTTGAAAGCAGCGATGGATTGGAAAGTGCGCAAAAATGTTGCCGCGGGCCATGGGGAGCGTGGCACGAAGACGTTGCATTTCCGTCACGCCTTTCACGGACGCAGCGGCTATACGATGAGCCTCACCAATACCGATCCCCGCAAAACGGATTTGTTCGCCAAGTTCGATTGGCCGCGCGTTTCAAATCCGTCCATTGATTTTTCGCTCGAGGAATCCGAGCGCGAAGCGGATGTCATCGAGCGAGAGAAAAAATCCGAAGCCGAGATTCGCGAGCACATTGCCAGAGACAAGATGGACATTTGCGCCATCATCATCGAGCCGATCCAAGGCGAGGGCGGAGATAACCATTTCCGCGGGGAATGGCTGCAAACGCTTCGACGAATTTGCGATGAAAATGAAATCCTCCTCATCTTCGACGAAATACAGTGCGGCATGGGTGCAACGGGGCGCAACTGGTGCTGCGAACATTTCAATGTCTTGCCCGACCTGCTCGCGTTTGGAAAAAAGGCGCAGGTCTGTGGCGTGATGGCCGGTCCACGCCTCGACGAAGTGAAGGATAATGCGTTTCGCTTATCCAGCCGGCTGAACTCAACCTGGGGCGGAAATTTCACTGATATGGTGCGCTCGACCCATTTCCTGCGCATCATCGAGGAAGAACATCTTGTCGAGAACGCCGCGAAAGTGGGCGCATACTTCTTGGATCAACTCCGCGATTTGCAACGCGAGGAACCAATGATCTCCGCCGCGCGCGGCCGGGGTCTCTTTCTTGCATTCGATCTTCCCGATCCGGAGACCCGCGAAGAATTTTGGAAAGGTCTTTTCGATCTTGGCGTTCTAACGCTTCGTTCCGGCGAAGGCTCCATCCGGTTCCGGCCTGCGCTCGATATCACCGCCGAAGTTATCGATGAAGCTATGGATTTGATGCGGCAATATTGCCGGCAACGAAAAATGAAGTAGCGCAAGCGTCGCGCTTGCGGTTTAGCAATTTCGCAAGCCGGAGGCTCGCGCTACATTTCAATATGCAAACGGTTCTTGATAAGCTCGGCATCGCTGACGAAAACCGCGGCGTCTTCTGCGGTGAATGGCGCGGGGAAGGTGGCAAGATCAACAAGATCTCACCAATCGATGGGCGCCGATTAGCCAGCGTGCAGACCGCTTCGGACAAAGACTACGAAATCGCGATCACACGGGCGCAGGAAGCGTTTCTAAAATGGCGTGTAACGCCGGGCCCCGTGCGGGGCGAAACGGTGAGGAAACTTGGCAACGCCCTGCGCGATTTGAAGCACGAGCTCGGCGAACTCGTCACGCTGGAGACCGGAAAAATCCTTGCTGAAGGCGAAGGCGAAGTGCAGGAGATGATCGACATCTGCGATCTGGCCGTTGGCCAGTCCCGCATGCTCTATGGCCTGACGATTCAATCGGAGAGAAAAGATCATCGTTTAATGGAGCAATGGCATCCGCTCGGCGTCGTTGCGGTGATCACTGCGTTTAATTTTCCGGTCGCCGTCTGGTCATGGAATGCCGCGCTCGCCGCAGTTTGCGGCGACGCCACGGTTTGGAAGCCATCGGAAAAAACGCCACTTACCGCAATTGCGGTCACAAAAATCGCGGAGCGCGTCTGCCGCGAGACGGGCGCGGACCCGGCGATTTTCACTTTGCTGATCGGCGACCGCAAGACGGTTGGCCAAAAACTGGCGGATGACGCGCGGATCCCATTAGTCTCGGCGACCGGCTCGGTGAACATGGGTTTGAACGTGGCGAAAACAGTGCACGGCCGCTTAGGCAGAACGATCATGGAACTTGGCGGCAACAATGCGCTCATCGTTGCACCAAGTGCCGACATCGACATGGCGACGCAATCGATCTTCTTTGGCGCAGTGGGCACGGCGGGACAGCGCTGCACATCCACGCGGCGCGTGATCATGCACGAGTCGGTTGCTTCGAAAGTCCGGAATAAACTCCTCGCCGCTTACAAGAGTTTGCCGATCGGGAATCCACTCGATAGGAAAACCGTGATGGGTCCACTCATCGACAAAAGCGCTGTCGATCTTGTCCAGCATTCCATCCAGCGGCTAAAAGACGAGGGCGGCGAAATCCTCTACGGCGGCCAACGGCTCAGCGTTCCCGGCGACTGCTATATGAAGCCTTGCCTGGCGACCGCAAAGCCGGGTTTTGAAATTGTGCAGCACGAAACGTTCGGGCCGCTGCTTTATCTGATGACATATCGCGATTTTGATGAAGCCATCGCGATCCACAACAACGTGCCGCAAGGTTTGACCTCGTCGATTTTCACGAGCGACGTGCGCGAGGCTGAAAGGTTCGTTAGCGCGGTCGGAAGCGATTGCGGAATTGCCAATGTGAACACCGGGACAAGCGGCGCGGAGATCGGCGGCGCATTCGGCGGCGAGAAAAATACCGGCGGCGGCCGTGAGAGCGGGAGCGATTGCTGGAAGAGTTACATGCGCCGCCAGACGAACACGATCAATTTTTCCAATGAGCTTCCGCTCGCGCAGGGAATCCAGTTCGGCAGCCCCGACGACGGCAGCGCGACGGCGTGATTTCTGTAGGGGACGCTGTTAGCGTCCCGATCGGATTGGGAAGCAAACTGCTTCCCCTACAGATGCGCAGAGGATGTTTTAGGCGTGAGCCGTGGTCAGCTCAAAGAGTCCACCAAGGTTCCCGGCAGTCTCAATACTCATGATGAAGGTCTGCAACTTTTTGCATTGATCCTTGCCAATCACATCGCCGCCCAGGGCCGTGAATTTTACCGCGATTTCTTCCTCGGTCATCGGATCGCGCGGATCGCCCTTGGGAACATCGACCCGGGTGGAGTGTGACGCGCCGCTGTTGGTGGTGATGGTGACACGACTCGGCTGAAATTTTGGGAAGAGAGCTTCGAATTCCTGATTGGCGACCACTTTCACCTTGTCCATGATTGGAATGAGCGCCTTATCACGCACGCGCTCTTCTCGGAATTGCAGCGGCGTCACCATGCCGTCCGCCAATCCAACGGCCATGCAATAAGGCAATGAATGATCGGCGGTTTCCTTGGAGGTCGGTCGATACTTGTGCGGATCGCCAAGAATGTCCGCGGCGCGTGCGATCACTTCCACTTTGATTTCCTTAACGTCGTCAGCCTTGATGTTATGTTCCTTGACCGTCTTCATCATTGCGGTGAGCGGCGAGTGGCTGAGCGCTTCGATCGGGAAACTCTTCATACCGCAATCGACAATGCGATAGTGAGACTCCCGCGAGTTGGGAAGATCCTTCACCAGCGCCTCGCCGTCGAAAGTGGCTGGTTGTCCTTTGTATTGCACATGCTTGAACACGGCAAAGAGTCCCTCCTTGCCATCGATGATGTGTTCAGGCCCGGAAAATCCATCGCGCGCCAGAAGTGCGCTCTCGGCGCCCATACGACCCGCCCACGGATCGACTGTGTTTTTCATGTTGGTCAGCTTGCCCGCCGTCACCGCACCCGGACAAAATGTTCGCGCCGCGCTGATGCCGATCGCGGATACCATTTGCTCTGGCGCGAGATTCAGCACGCGACCCGCCGCGACCGGCGCCGCGAACGCGCTCAATGTCGCATGATGCCAGCCGTATTCGCGCACGCCAGGCCGGCCGATTTCGCAAAGACGCATTTCAATCTCGTAGGCGATGATGGTGGCCAGAATCAGATCTTTCCCGCTCAAACCTTCGCTTTCGCAGAGTGCCAGCGGCGCGGCGATGAGATCGCTCGGATGACACGGATCGGCTTTCCAATAAATGTCGTTGTAATCCATCGCGCGGATCATATGGCCGTTCAAAAACGCCGCATCGACCGGATTGGTCTTGAAGCCGGAGACGAATGCGGTGGCTTTGCCATTGCCACCGGACATTGTGCGATAATGCTTGAGCAAAATCTTCGCGTCATCCTGCTGACTGCCGCCCAGCGCGCAGCCGATAGAGTCGAACCAAAATAATTTTGCCGCTTGAATCGCCGCCGGGGAAAGATGCTCATATTTGAGAGCCCAAGCCCACTCAGCGATGGTGTGCGAAAGAAGACGCTTCGATTCGGTTGGATGGTCTGACATGGTTTCTGTTCTCTTGGTTTATGAACGTGGTCGGGGCTGGACAGATTTCAAGCCGTGCCCCGCGGTGACGCGGGGCAAGGCCGAAATGAATTGAGGCTGCGCAACAAGAATGACGCGACGGGTCAAGCGCGGCTCGTAAGGTGGGCGCAATTGGAATAATGCTGGCCTTGCTCGTACGTTGACGGTGTGGCAAAAGCAACGCGATGAATCCGAAGAACTTCTTCGGGGAACTAAAGCGGCGCCATGTTTACAAGGTCGCAGTTGCTTATGCGGTGGTGGCGTGGTTGCTGATCCAGGTCGCGACGCAAGTCTTTCCGTTCTTCGAGTTGCCGAATTGGGCAGTCCAAATGGTGGTCCTCGCCATGGTCATCGGTTTTCCGATCGCACTGGTGCTTTCCTGGGCGTTTGAGCTGACGCCCGAGGGAATCAAGCGCGAAGAAGAGGTCGATCGTAGAGTCGTCAGTAAGACTGGTCGCAAGCTGACCGCTGTAGTCGTTGTCGTCGCCGCCGCGGCGACGGGACTAATGCTGTTTCGATTATTGCACTCGCAACAAGCGATCGAACAAGGAAAGCAAGCTCCACCTGCACCTGAGATCGA
>VBQB01000025.1 GCA_005887855.1 Verrucomicrobiota bacterium
CGGCCGGCGGGGTCAAGGGTCGCCGGAGGCGACGAGCGCAGCGAACTTGCCCTTGACGCTGCCACCCGCCCGCGGAAAGTGGGCAGACCTGAAGCGTAACCATTCAGAGGCGGACAAAGGTTTCGCGGGTAGGAACTCGGCGAGAGCACGGGACCCGGTCGGAGCAACCGAACGACATAGCGCCAGTCAACTGGGCGCTTTGAAGCCCTGGAGTCGACTCGAGAACACGCGGAAGAGCCTGTAGAGCTCGAGCCGGCGCGTGTCGTTATAAGCAACTCGCTTCTCCTCGGCGAGGATCTGTTGGATGGGCCAGGCGTATTCGTCGTCGATCGAGGCGAGCACGGCGCGGACCGGGGCGAGCGATCCACGGCGAGCCAGGGCCGCGACTTCTTGACCGAGCAGGTACGCCCCCGCCTCATCGTACGAGACAGGAGTTCCGTCCACTTCCAGCTCACCGATCTCGTAACGACGAGGGTCCGGTTCGCTGCCGTAGAGTTCGAAGCAATGGACGATGTCGATGAGGTCGCGAACCCGCTCGGCCCTCCGGTCGTTGTAGGAGACGAACTTCAGCAGTATGCAGGCCGCTACTGAAGCCATCGGAACGACAAGATCCCCAACCTGCTCCCGACGTGCGGATTCGAAGGCCTCCTCGAAGCCGCGAGTGCTCATTACTCGATCCTGCCCTGGCCATTCCAGGGCGTCGCCGGGTGCGAGAGTTCTGCTGTAGGGGATCAAATCGAGCTCAGCCGGGCCATACTCGAGTCGGTGAGGCACGCGCGCTTGCCGGAAGCCCGCGCCGAGTAAGCGCCGCTTCAGGTCCTCGTATTCTTCCCAACTCGTCGCGCGCACAACCACGTCAACATCGCGTGTCGTGCGACCCCCGGCCAAGCCGTAGCGCATGTCGATGAGGACGATGGGTACGGAGGCGCCGATCACCAGAACGCGATCAGGGCCGGCGATGTCCAGGAGCAGGCGCAGTGCCTCAAGAGCGGCGGGGTCAATCGGCATCGTCCGCCGCGAGTCGCTCTAGGTATTGTTCGTAGATGATGCGAGCCGTCTCGCGCTCACGCTCGCGTCCGGAATGCAGGAGCTCAGCGTAGACGAGGAGTGGATGGGCCACCTGCTGCTCGCCGCCCATCGACCACGTGACAGCCGGACAGAACTTCCGGAGAATCGTGATCGGGCCCGTTGGCGACGGTAGCCAACGGAGTTCTTGGAGGACGCCCTTCGGCCAATCGGATACGAATGCGGTGAGGGTCTCCCCTCGGTAGTGGCGCGTGAACTCGTAGGCCCCGAGCCCGCCCGTCACTGCGGATTCGATCTGGCGCTGGCGCAGCGCTTCACGCAGGTGCTGCCAGTTCGCGGCTGGGTCCTTTTCAGGTGCGACGAAGACCCCGTGGAGCAGCTTCGGCCGCAGTTGCTCGCTGTAACCGGACACCCATCGTTCAAGCAGCTCCCGGCGGCGACCAAGACGCGACCCTGCGCGGCGGCGGGTGAGGTAACCCTTGCCTTTGAGCTCGTTCATGATGACGGCGATCGAGCCGAGCGCCACTCCGCTGTGAACAGCGAGCTCGCGATAGGGCATATCCGTAGCGGCGGGCTCGACCAGGAGAACGAACAGGACTTGCAAACCGCTCGGCATGAAAAGGCGCGCCGACCGTGACTCCGGCAATGTTCGAGGCCGCGCGCCCGATTTGAGGAGATGGAGCTTGGGTGGTCTGTGGATCAGCAGATTTCCTGCGGCATCTACGTAATCGACTTCTGCTTCTCTCAAGCGCTGGGCGTTTGCCGGCGAGACGTAGTCGGCGAACAGAATCGGCTTACGTTTGTCCCTCTGCCGCTGGACTCGTGGGAGGGTGAGAAGCAGCCAGTGGTCGAGCTTTGAGGGTGTCAGCTGCCGTTTCACGGCGCCGAAATAGGTGAACTGGCCGACGTCGGTCTCAAGGACGAGGCTGAGGTCAGCCGAGGGAGGCTCGCTGAAGCGCACGGGCGTGCGTATCGTAGCTTTCCTGATCCCCGGTAGCGCTTCGAGATGGCTACGGCACAGAGCGACGATATCAGGCTCGGATTGCACTCGTTCACTATATCACGTTGTTCACTATCGGTGAACAAATCTATACGCTGAACTTTCGAGGGCCTGTCGAACCGGTCGCCGTCTGGGCGATCAAGGGAGGGATGAGCACCCTCGAAACGCCTCCTGCGCCTTCGAGGACAACCGACCGCACAGGCTCTTCTATCGTGCAAACTCAGAAGCACACAGATATCCTTTCGACCTGTTTTCATTCGGCGGAGACGCCCAGCGTCAAATCAGGGGCCCGGTCGAGTTCATTCACGGTACGTGAACACGTCTAATATCTGAACAATGTCGCTCCGAGAGGGAGATCCTTCACCAAAACGAAACTCACCCGTCCTGCATATCTTCCTACTCGATCATTTCGGGGCGTAAGCGCATCATTGGCAGCATCGATGTATCTGAATGTCGTCGCGATCTCGCGAGCGGAGTGACGCTGTACAAGATTCGACCAGTATCGGTCTTTCGTTGTAGCCTCGCCTCATGGCGCTGAGCTTTCTGTTCCGTTTCCGCGATTTCATCGCACCGACGATTGACGAGCACAAGGCCATCATCCGCGACCACACCTCATGCTGGTGGGGCTGGTGGAAGCGTCCGTCGGAAGATGACCGGCGCGACGTGTGGGACGCGCTCAACGAACTCGCGAGGCTAGAGTCACCTGTCGAGATCGGGCTTTTCGATTCGGGGCACGGCCGCGTCTATCCCGCCCGGGTCACCCAGGTCATTCCTCCTCGACGCGACGATCACGGGACTTCGATCGTCCCTCCCCTCCCGCCGGGAGATGAGGTCCTCGTTCCGACCTACTACCGGACTAGCCCGTTCAGTCGAGCCTGGATGCGTCTGTCTCACATCGATGAGCCAATACGCTTCTTCGGCGAGTACTCGTTCGAACGACTTCCGACGTTGCCCTATTACGCGCCCGCGACACTGTCGCGATTCGAAGGCAAGGTGATTGTCGCCGACGCCGAGCTCCGGGGGATGGACACCACCATTTGGCAGATTCGGCCTAGCCGCGCCGACGATCGCCACGAGACGATTATCCTGAGCGTGCCCGGAGTCGCGAGTCCCATCAGCAACGCGCCGATTCTCACGAAATCATCCCGGATCCTGCATGTCACTGACCCGCACTTCGCCGTAGGTGCGCATCGGGAGCAACATGGCTGGCGCCTCGAGAGCGAACCAAACGACGGCCGTCGCACACTCGCAGAAGCAATCCAACAAGCTGTGCCACCCCCTATCGGCCTGATTCTCGTTACGGGTGATCTCACATTCATTGGGCTGCCTGCCGAATTCACCGAGGCGAGAATCTCGCTGCTGAAGCTGCTCGGCATCTACGACCTGGACGCAGGCTCCCTTATCGTCATTCCCGGGAACCATGACATCAAATGGACGCAGGAGGACGCCTATGATGAGTCAGCCCGAGTAACTATCGCCCCGGCGGCGGCAAAGGAAAACTACCGACGCTTCTATCGCGACCTTTTCTTCCATGATCCGAACGAAGATCTCTCGATGGGGCGTCGCTTCGTGACACCTTCGGGTCTCGTCCTGGAGATCTGCGCGGTTAACTCAAGCTCGCTCGAGACCGGACGACACTTTCTGGCAGGCATGGGCAGAGTTCAGGAGCATGCCTTCGTCGCTGTTGCCAACGCCCTCGGCTGGGCTGCACAGCCTGGCCTCTCGCTTCGTCTATTGGCCCTACACCATCACCTCATGCTCACCGAAGACCTCGAACCGGAAGCCAGCTATTATAAAGGCTTCGGTATCGCGATCGATGCACCGCGAATTCTGCGTCTCGCTGCCACTCATGGCGTTCAACTCGCCCTCCACGGCCACAAGCACCGCGCATTTATCGGACGTTCAAGCATCTATGAGTTACCTGAGTACGCTCAGCCGCAATACGAGCGCGGCGTAATTTCGATCGTCGGTGGTGGGAGTGCGGGGTCGACGGACGTACCACATGACAGCAATTATCTGAATGTGATCGAGACCGAGAGCGCAGGCCTCACGCTCAAGATCCTCCGGGCTCAGAACCGGGGCGCCTTCCAGCCAATGCAGGCGTGGAAAGCCGGTCTCGAATTGGACGGCACGCTGAAGCGACTCGTCCTAGCGGACTGGCGTCGACTCGCTGAGGCGCAGTAATGCCGACCGATGTCAGACGTGTGAGGCTTTTGATCACCGACCTCGACAATACACTCTACGACTGGGTTTCATCGTTTGTCCCAGCATTTTATGAGATGGTCCGCGTTGCCGCTGGGCTCCTGGATGTCCGTGAAGAGCAGCTTCTCGACGACCTACGAGTCGTCCATCAGCGATATCGAAACTCGGAACAGCCCTTCGCGCTCCTCGAGACGGCGTCCGTTCAAACGCGCCTCGGCATGATGACAAGAGCAGATCAGGCCAGGGCTCTCGATCCAGCATTCCATGTCTTCAACGCTGCTCGTCGTAAGCATCTACGCTCGTACCCCGGCGTTATTGCGACACTGGAGTGCATCCGAAAAACAGGATGCGCTGTGGTAGCTCACACCGAGGCCGTGGTGGAAAACATCATTTATCGGCTCGACGCGCTCGACCTCCTAAGATATCTCGACCGCGTGTATGCGCCTGAAGGAGTCGGCATCGTGCACCCGTTTCCCGAGCAGCTGGCGCGCTTCAACTCGGCCAAGCAAAAGCTCCGCGCCTTGCCAGCTACCCACCGTAAGCCCGAGCCGACCGTCGTGGATGACATCTGCCATGATTTCTCTGTCGCATCGTCGGAGACTGTTTACGTCGGCGACAGCCTGTCGCGTGACGTGCTAATGGCTAAGCTCGCCGGCGCGATCGCTGCTCATGCCGAATACGGAACACGCCGAGACGCCCAACTGTGGCAGCAACTCGTTCGGGTCACACACTGGACCGAAGAAGACGTCCAGCGCGAGCGCAACCTTCAGGCCCAATCAATGGACGTCGCGCCCGATCTAGTGCTGGGAGAGTTTTCCGACCTACTTAGACCCTATAGAACACCAAACGGCTCTACTCGACTCGAGTTCGTCTCTCACTGACAAGTTTTCACGACGCCAAGAACTCCGAAGGCTCGTCAGTGTCGGAGCCCTCGATTTCTCCCAGCCATCCAACCAGTTCTACCGAGAGTGCCGAATCTGGGCTGGGGCTGAAGTGGACAAAGCAGCCTTACAGGTCAACGGCTTCACCGAGGCCTCCATCCGTGACCCGGGCAAACCTAGCCTCGAGGCTTTGCTCATCCAGTTCTGGCAATGGCTCCAAACCGTAGACGAGAGAACCATCGCCGGCGAGAATCCGTCGTTCGACCGCGATTTCTTGCTGGCATCTGCGGAACGTTACACGATGGACTTTCAACTCGGTTACAGAACCGTGGATCTCCACTCTCTTTGCTATTGCGATCACCTCAGGCGCGGCATCGCGCCTCCGATTAAGAACGGACGTTCAGATCTGAATCTTGATCGCATACTGGCGCACTTGGGGCTGCCTGCGGAGCCGACACCCCACCATGCGATGGTCGGCGCAAAGCTAGAGGCCGAGGCTTTTTCTAGACTCGTCAGGGGTGAGGGACTCCTAGAGGAGTTCGCTGGGAAACAGACGCCCAACGGTGTCGGAGGCCGTGATTGAAATACGTTTGTCTTATTCCGATCCGAGCGATGATGCGGCCGCCCGCTGCGGAGCGTGCGAGCAGGCAGCACCGGTGACGCTCGCTACGTACAGATGCAGAGGGCAGTCGCCGTAGAGTCGTCGAGGACCGTCGACGTTCCAGCCTCTCTGGCCGAACAGACTATGCGAACCACCCATCGGCTAACCGACGACAGTCCTCCTCACGTCCAGAGAGTAGGGCCTGGATCGCCTTGAGATAAATTGCCGCGGCACCAGTGATTCTCCGCGGAACGAGCACTGGAAGCTTCAATAGATCTCCGGGCTCGTATTTCGTTAAGCCGTCAGTGTAGACGCGGCGTAGTTCCTTTACGAGTTTCCTCGTCCGACTCGTCAACAACGACAATGCCCACGCCGCCTGCTCATCCCGCCTTCTCGCAGAGGTGAATCGTACGACATAAAGGGTATTCGAGGCTGCCAAGCTCGGCATCGCACGAAGGCTTATCCATGGACCGTCTTGTGACATACCACTCATAAACCCATGAATATGCCGTGGGAGTGGCGTCCGGTACCATGGCCTACGTCGCGTAATCTTCAGAGCGCTCTGATTGCAGCCGCCTGACTTCCCAAAATCGATGTATTTGCGCACTGCCGGGTGATTTCGTAGACGCCGAGGCGGATCGAAGAGCCACACCCGTTCCCCGTTATCACGCAAAGTCCGCCATCTGGCCTTGGTCAGTACCCCCCAACGAAGCTGCCGAGCCTTTGAGACGAGGGGCCTCATGGACCCAACTGGTAGGTTGAGCTCCCTCCTCTTCTTTTCCGTCATGAGGAAATAGCTCACGTCTCCCGATACACCACCAAGTCGGATCTGCAACACCTCCTTCAGCGGCCGCATGCTACTTTGGACGGTGACGAACCGCCTCTTTGTCGCTTCCCTCTTGATACCAATGCCTGGCTCGCCCAGTGCACGAACAAGCCCATCTGCTGAAGCGTGTTCCATCCGGATGTGACGTGCTGGGCTGCGATGAATCTCGACGTGGGAGAACCACCTGGGGAACGCGTCGCGAAGCGGCGCGGCGTAGTTCGCATAGGTCCAGGCTGCTGGGAGAACGAAACAAATACTGCCGCCAGGCTTCAAGAGCTGCAGACTTGCACACAGAAAGACGTACCAATAGTTTGATCCCGGTCTAACTCGAATGCCGCCGGGCGCCGTTATCCGAAGCGCCGCTTCCTTCAGCCGTCCTCTTAGGCGATCCAGCGAAAGGTAAGGCGGATTGGCGACGATACGGTCGAAGCGAATGTCTGTTCGCAAGGACCAAGCCACGAAGTCGGTTCCGCGAACTGTCGTAGCTAGTACGTCGCTCGGTGAAGGCTCCTTCTCGAGGTCCACCGCCGTAATGCGACGACTTGGAACTCCCGATTCGGCCAGTGCTCGCACGAAGACCCCTTCCCCAACGCATGGATCGAGCCATCGCGCATCGCGCGAATCTCCAAGAGCATTCACCATTGCCGTCGCGAGCCCCGGCGGTGTTTCTACGATGCAGGAAGCAAGGGCACGAATCATATTGCCCGCGGCTAGAGGAAGAGCGCCGCCTCAGGCTTGAGCTTCTTCAGCCTAATCCAGGGCGACCCGAGCCCGCTCGGCTTAGTCAATTCCTGACTCTGCCAGGCTAATAGTCGCCCCAGTCGTTTTGACTGAATCCGTCGCCATACCTGTAGTTCGTCCCCTTCTCGGAGCCCTTCTCGCTCCCATCGGTCCTGAAACAGCTCGCCCAACACATACTCGAGCGCGACTGTAGGCGTCGCCAAGAAGAACGGAAGGCGGGGCACTGATAAAGCCTTCGGGAACGGCACCGCTTCCGTCTGACCGAGCACTTGTGTGTGGAAATGACACCCCGGTGATGCGTCATCTCCAATTTCGAGTCTCCACATCGCGAGTTCTCTCTCGTCGTCCTTCTGGATGAGTCGGATACGAGTTGACGCTTTCCCGTCAAGTGCGAATCCCTTCGGTAGCATGGCCTTCTTCGGTGGTTTGATCGGTCTTATCTCCCAGACGCTTGTCAGCTCCGCGAACACCGAGTATCTGCCACGCCTACCACGCTCATACTCGCCCTCGCTGGCAATTGTTCTCAGCGGGAACTCTTCGCGTATCATCCAAGGCACAACACGGCTACCGCGCGAACTCTGGATCGTCGCGCGCAGCTCGCGGAATTCGAACTGGATCGGCGGCAAGAGACTTATCCGTCCAGACGCCTTTCTATTTCCGTAGCCGATCCCTGTCCTGCGACAGAACCACAGCACGAAGCCCTGAGTGCTCTCTGGCCAATTCAATCGTGGTCCATGCCTGCTCGGCATAGACAGGCCAATCATCTGGCTGGATCCGAACTGCCTTGTCCGCCTCAGAAAATGCTTCAAGAGGGAGATACTTCTCGTCGACACAAATAATAGGCTCGGGCACCGAGGCCCGTTCTAGGCTGCCGCCCGAAACTGAAGCTAGTGCCTTATGAATTTCCTCTGCGTCAAACGGTTTGCCGTCCGTGAACTCCCACAGCCAGCTGTCGACTCCGGCCCTCCACCACCGAGGACCCAGAAAATCGGCCAAGACGCCCTTGTACCGCAGGCGATCCATATTCTTCCGTAGAGCCCTGCTTCGAGTGAAACCGCGCATCAACGACCTTGGCGACATCCGAAATCTTGCCGCAAGCCGGTAGGAGTCCAAGAGAAAGCACGGATACGGCATAATTCGGTGAAGAAGCCACCGTAGAAATGCGAGACCATGGCTGCGTTTCGATAGCTCGTGAATTGGTGGATGACACTCTTCGATGTCGTGCCAGGCTTTCGCCGTCCACGCGACCTTGCCGGGAACGGCAAGCAGCTCCCTGACCGTCTCTTGTCTCTTGTTAGGCGCATCGCTGGGCCACGAAGGCGGAAGGCGACGAACCGCCCGCGCCAGCCCCGTAATCTGACGGCTGAGCTCCGGCCCTGTCTTTGGCTGCTGCTTCGGAAATGCCCATTCGAGATTGTTCACTCGTGCAATCAGATGTTCCCGCGCCTCAGGGGGAAAGGGCTCGGAGAGATCGGCCAAATAGCTCGATCGGAGAGCGAACGCTGTCGGAGGATGATCCTGCCTGTCTCTAATATGCGAGCGCAACACGGCCGCCAGCGCCAAGCCTGTTGCAGGCTGTAGTGCAAGAGAGCTTTGCGCGTCTCGCGCCTGCCATTCTTTCAAGCGGAAGTCAATCAGGACGAGATCGGCGTCCGCCAGATGCGACCGCCCAACCTCCTCCGGATGTACTACGTCGACGGCGACGTACGGGCGGAGCTCAAGTTCGAACCCGCGCTGCTTATCCGGTTCGTCGTCGATCACTAGCACCCTCGGCCTGCCTCCTTTCATCGCACTACGCGGGGAATAGGAGCTCTACGGCAGTCTGAAAACCCTTACTTGGCCTACTAAAGCGGATTGTTGCTCCGTATTCCTCCAGAATGTTCCTAGTAATCGGCAGGCCAAGCCCCATGCCTTGGCCCAGCACTGGGTCAACGGTTGCCGTCGTAGACTTAAACGGCCGGAACCACTTCTCCCCCTTCTCTGGATCGACCGCCACTCCGGTGTTTTCTATCACTAGCCGTACGCTCCCATTTTCAAGTTCTCGCGCCAACGAGCGGATCTGCCCATCGCGCCCTGCCGCCTTCACAGCGTTCGTAAGCAGATTGGCAAACACGGCGACGAGTTCGGCCTGGAACATCTTGGGCGATCTTAGGCCAGATGGGATCCGGTTTTCGATCCTGATCCCTCGTTGACTTGCGAGATGCTCGACCAATCGTGTGGCGCTGTCGAAACGCGCAGCGAGGTCGTGTCGGGTCCGTCTCCTTCGTGCATCTGGCCTCACGACATCAACAAGGTACGAGGCTTGCTTTTCGAGGCTCCGCCGCAACTCGCCGACTAAGGCGATGACATGCGAGAGATCCCTTCGCAGAAGCTTGGGTAGTGAGGACCTATCTCGAATCCGACCCAACGCGGTCTCAATCGCTTCCGATTGGCCCACGATGCCGTTGATCTCATGGATGAGAGCCGCCATCTGTGTGCCGACTGAAGCCAGCACGCGGAGCATCGAGCGTTCGGCCACAACCTCAGCTATCGCCGGCGTTGCCGTCGAAAGCTCGCGAATCGCGCTACCTATCCTCGCCCGGGCGTCGTCTACGCTCCCGCGCTCAGACAGGCTCTCCGCCTCTTCCACAAGCTCCCTTGCCCGCCGCAGCGAAGGCTCGATCTCACGGATCGGAAAAACCTTGCCCCGGCCAGCCCGCTCCTGCCGTCGTCTTTCTCTGAACTGAAGCCGGGCCGCGGCACGCGTTCGCGTCCCCAGATCGACGCCGAGCCGTACGAACTCTGTTACGAACTGGAATCCCCGGTCGGGCACGAACCCTTCCCGGTTGACAAGGAGCCTCAGAGAGGGTGCGCGCCGCTCCGTCAAGAAAACACCTCCGAAGTACGCGGCGTTAGGCAAGATCACAAGTCCGACATCCCTATCCGCCTCGCCTATTACTAACGCACCACGGCCGATCGTCCTCAGAACGCGCGCTCGCCTCGTGTAGTCCGCGTCAAGAGAGAGCCAATCGTTCTTGGGCTCGCCATATGGGAGCACTCGAAACCCCTCGAGAAATACTCGGATACCGGAAGCACCTACAACCCAGCTTCGGTTCGTGAAAGAACCCGGTAGGCGCCCTTCTCGGACGAAGATCCTCGCCTGGAAAAACGGTCCCGCGGCCTCGGGATGGTTGACGGACAGCCTGCTGCCTTCCGCATCCGGATTCACCCTGAGTGTTCTAAGTGTTGGCGTAATTGCGTAATGGATCTTCCCATCTTGCCTAGCAGCGTCGACCTCAATGATCCAGTTCGCCACTTCGGCAAGCGCCTGCCAGTAATCTTCGCCGGTCGCAAACTCGCCATCGAGTACAACCGAGAAGCCAGGATCTCCAGTGACAGTTTCGCGAACGATTGGCTGTTCGAACAGTAGGGGCCTGCTGACTATTGTGTCACGCAGCGGGGAGGTCAGAACCTTCGGTGCTTCGAACGTCTGAACTTCTGTGAGAAAGCTCGATCGCTCCCCTGCCGTCCACCGGCGTCGTAGCCCGCGGAGTGTTATTACGGTTCCCGGAATCGCTGTACTTACTAGCGGCGACTCCTTAAACACAACTGCAGACGTGCCTTCCAACTCGTCCAGCGTCTCATGTTGTTCAATAACGCTCCAATCAATCCTCGCATCAATAGCCTTTAGGCTCTTCCTGCCAGGTAGGGGCTCTGGTACTGACGTCAGTTCCAGCACCTGAGCCAGCTTGTGCGCAGCGAGCCGACCCACGCCCTTCGCTCCAGTGAACCGTCGTTCACATTTCGGCGATAACCGACCTCCCACCTCCTTCGCACGAGAGGCGATCCTAAGAAAGCCTTGCTCAAATTCATCGGGAGTCATGCCTACACCGTCGTCCTTGATTCGAATGAATCCCCGACTCAAGTCGTCAAGTGCCTCGCCGTAGACGGTGACTTTTTTCGCGTCCGCGTCGTAGGAGTTCTTAATGAGTTCCACGAGGGCGGTAGAGTCACGTCCGACCAGCAGCTCGCCGAGCTCTCTGAAGAGATGGGTATCGACTGTGAACTTTGGCATCGATCAGTGTCCCGATGCTCGCAGACTCGGGCCTCTGCGACAGACGTTCACCGGCCACCCCCGAACGCTATTGCGCACGTACTGTTGTCATGTTCGTTTTCAGCCGAAAAACGCGCTGGCAATTCCGGTACGTTTGGGCTCCGCGTTCCGCGAGCCAAATCAGTCCGGGTCGTTCGCAGGGACGAGTGCCGCAGATCACGGCTTCGTTTAACTTCCGCCATAAACTCCGATATCGACCCTCTACGCGGCATCTGACCTGTACGTCACCGAAAAGATCGTGTCAGCCAGCCACCTTTTGAACGCTGGGTTGTCGCTGAACTGTTTGAAGAGCTCCGTGTCGTCTTTGAGCACGGCGGTCATTACGCGCGCGAGCGCCTTATCGTGCTCGATGCGGGCATTCTGGCGGTCGGAGTGCTTCTTCGCATTCTGGTAGGCCGCGTCCGCAGCAACCTTTGCGGGAATCTCCTCGGTGATGAGTCGGTGAACCCGGTCGGCGTCAGTCCACGGGATGCTCCCAAATTGGTCGTTGAACGCCTTGATAATGTTCGAAAGACGGTCGAGCTCCGGCTCGGGCTTGCCGCCGCCTCCGCTGGTGGGGATAGCTGTCCATGTCGATCGCTTCCAGGACGCCTTTGGACAGGTCCTCCTCTTTCGGTGCTGGCAGCTTGGGCACGAGGAAGTTCAGGAAGATCGAGAGCTTCTCCCACTCCGCATTGGTGTACGGCAGAATCGAGGCCAGGAAACCATGGGTCCGCAGGAAGGCCTTGGCCTTCCCCTTGAACTCCACCTGCCCGTCCTCGTCGAGCTGCTCTTTGTAGACGGCGACGCAGGCGTCTAGGATTGGGTCTAGCTGGTCACGGTCGGCGCCGCCCAGGTAGAGCTCGACGAGCTGATCGACCTGCGGCGAGCCGTAGACTTGGTAGCCGTCGAGCGACGCCTTCAGGTCGTGCAGCTTGTTCGGGTCTGTCTCCTCGCTCAGGATCGTCGTGCGGTAATAGTCCGCGAACGCGGCCTCGATCGTCTCTGCGTCGTTCATGAAGTCCAGGACGAACACGTCGTGCTTGAGAGGGTGGGCACGGTTGAGGCGCGACAGGGTCTGGACCGCCTTGATGCCGGAAAGCGGTTTGTCCACATACATGGTGTGTAGCAGCGGCTCGTCGTATCCGGTTTGGAACTTGTCCGCGCAGATGAGGAACCGATAGGGGTCCTCCTGGATCCGGTGCGGAATCTGACTGCTCGGGAAATGATTGAGCGACGCCTCCGTGACTTTCGCGCCCCCGTACTCATGCTCGCCCGAGAAGGCGACAATGGCCTTGAACGGGCTCCTCCGCTCCGCGAGGTACTCCTGAATGGCGTGGAAGTACTGGATCGCCCGTTCGATACCGCTCGTGACCACCATCGCCCGCGCCTGGCCCCCAAGCTTGCCAAGCCCGATCACCTGTTCGTGGAAGTGATCGACCATGATCTCGGCTTTGAGCCTGATCGCGTGCTCGTGGCTCTCAACGTACCGCCGGAGCTTTTTCCGCGCCCTTTTCACGTCGAACTCGGGGTCCCCCGGGATCGTCTTGACGAGCTTGTAGTAGCTCTCGACCGGCGTGTAGTTGTTGAGCACGTCCAGGATGAAGCCCTCCTCGATTGCCTGCTTCATGGTGTAGCTGTCAAACGGTCGATGCTTCACTTGGCCACCTTCGTGATGAGCCTCACCAAAGATCTCGAGCGTCTTGTTCTTGGGCGTGGCGGTGAAGGCGAAG
>VBQB01000026.1 GCA_005887855.1 Verrucomicrobiota bacterium
TATTCGAGGCCCAACGCCTGCGCAGCTTGCGCCATTTCTTCGAGGGTGTTGTGGCCGTCGCTTGCCGTCGTGTGACAATGAAATGTTCCCCGTAAATTCTCTGCTTCGATTAAGCGCGGCAGAGAATGTTTTTCCGCCGCTTGGAATTCGCCGCGATTCTCGCGCAATTCCGGCGGAATAAGATCGAGATCCAACGCGCGATACAGCTCCGCCTCGTCGCGAACCATTGGGATTTTTACTATTGATTTTTTCTTGCGTTCGCCCGGTGCCATCGGCACGGGCGCGAGACGATATTCGTTGAGCGTCCAACCGCGTTTCAGTGCGCGATTGCGCATCTCGATGTTGTGCTCCTTGCTTCCGGTAAAATAATTGAGCGCGAATGGATATTCCGCCGCGCTGACTGCACGTAGATCGCATTGAATGCCGGAACGGAGTCGTACGCTCGATTTTGTCGGACCCTGCGCGATGATTGATTCGACCAACGGGTGCCCAACAAAGAATTTCATGGTCGCTTCGGGCTCCTTTGTCGCCACCATCAGATCGAGATCGCGCACGATTTCCTTGCGCCGGCGATAACTGCCCGCGATGCAGACCTGCAACACTTCGGGATGGGACGCGAAATCGTTTCGAAGGGATTCCGCCTCACTGGCGACCTGGCCAAATTGAAAAGATCCTGAATGCTTCACCCGATCGGCAATTGCTTTGCAAAGTTTTTCCTGCGTCATCTCGCCGAAGCCTGGCAGTTCAGCGACGCGACCGGATTCGCATGCTTTCAGCAACTCAGCGATGGAGCTGATGTGAAGTTTGTCGTAGAGCGCTTTGATCTTTTTCGCGCCCAGACCAGGGATCGAGAACAACTCCAGAATTGCAGGCGGAAATTCCGCGCGCAAGTCTTCGACATATTTCAGCGAGCCGGTCGTGGCGAGTTCTTTGATTTTCGCCGCGATCGCTTTGCCGATGCCGGGAACCTTGGCGAGCGCCTCTTCATCTTGCAGATCGGACAGACTGCCGCCCCACGCGTCAATCGACCGCGCTGCATTGGCGTAAGCCCGGATCTTGAACGGGTTTTCCCCTTTCAATTCGAGCAGTGTGCCGATTTCTTCCAGCACGCCAGCGATTTCACCTTTCGTCATTGTTTAAACCGGTAGCGCAGATTGCCGCGACGTCGATGTTCAACCGTCGGGATAGCCGCGAAAGCGAACCGAAGCCCCGCGACGCTCTGCGAAGAGATTCAACCCACCGCCTGGAACAAGGATCCGAAATGGCGCATAGTCGAAAGAAACTAAATGATCGATGGCCGTTTACCGGTTCAAGATTACTGAATGCTAACTGCCAATGGCTGATTCCATCAAGCTTATCGAATGCCCCCGGGACGCTTGGCAAGGTCTCAAGCGACAGATCCCTACCGAAATAAAAGTCGAGTACCTGCGCGCGCTGATCGACGCCGGGTTCAAGCACATTGATGCCGTGAGCTTCGTTTCGCCGAAGGCTGTCCCCCAGATCGCGGACAGCGAGAAAGTGCTGGAGCAACTCGACCCGCCGGATGACGCCGAGATCATCGGAATTGTCGTGAATGAGAAAGGCGCGGAGCGCGCTATTACCACCGAGCGCGTCACAACGCTCGGCTATCCGTACTCGATCTCCGCGACATTTCTGCGCAAGAACCAAAACCAGTCGCCCAAGGAGAATTACGAAGTATTGGAGGCGATCAAGAAGCGCGCCGACGACGCCGTTCTCGACACAGTCGTCTACATCTCGATGGCATTCGGAAATCCCTATGGCGATCCGTGGAGCGAAGCTGAAGTGGTGCAGGCGGTGGGGAGCATTGCCGATCTCGGCATCCGGTCGATCTCATTGGCCGATACAGTCGGCATGGCCACTTCGGAGCTGATCAGCCGCGTCGTGAGCGCCGTGGCACGCAACCATGAGTACGAGATCGGCGTCCACATGCACAGCAACGCCGCAGATGCCGCTGCAAGGGTTCTGGCAGCCTATGACGCAGGATGCCGGAGGTTCGATTCGGCCATCGGCGGCCTTGGCGGCTGCCCCTTCGCGCAGGATGCGCTGGTTGGAAACATTCCCACAGAGAGCGTGATCGAGACGCTTCAGCAACGCGGCGTGGACCTGGCAATGCGCAATGCGATCGAGAGCGTTTTAGCAATAAATGCTGATATCAGCAGCAAGTTCTCTTCGTAAATCTCATCCCTCTCGGAGTGTCATCTAATCGCACGGGTGTCATCGAGTGAGATGCGGAATTCTAGTTGTGCTCGACGTTCGGCTGTCCATCGGTGATTCTCCCTTTGCGCGACTTCCTTTTCGCCGCGCTGCATGTCCGCTGAAATTAAAAAGGAAATCCAGCTGGAGATCGCCCATGTCTTGTTCATCGACATCGTTGCTTATTCAAAATTTTTGATTAACGAGCAACGCGCCGCGGTCGATGAGCTAAATCAGGTGGTTCGCACTTCAGAGCAGCTTCAAAAGGCCGAAGCCTCGGATCGCTTAATTAAAATTCCAACTGGCGACGGAATGGCGCTCGTCTTTTACACGAGCCTGGAAGCGCCCGCGCAATGCGCAGTGGAGATTAGCCGCGCGGTTAAGGAACATCCTCGCTTACAACTCCGCATGGGAGTACACAGCGGTCCGGTCAGTGGTGTGATCGATGTGACTGGTCGCGCGAATCTCGCGGGAGCAGGTCTCAACATAGCGCAGCGGGTGATGGAATGCGGGGATGCTGGGCACATTCTGCTTTCCAAGCATGTCGCCGAGGATCTCGAAGAATACGAACAGTGGCGGCCGCTCCTGCACGATCTTGGCGCCTGCGAAGTGAAACATGGGATGCGGATCCCCATTGTGAACCTTTACGCAGATCAAATGGGCAATCCGCAGCTGCCCAAAAAGTTCCAAGCCCAGAAGAAGCATAGCGCGCGAGTGCGTTGGGCGACGATGACAGCAGCATTGCTGGTGCTCGCGGCAATCGTCGCTGGCATCGCAATTTTTTCCCGTTATCGCGTGCGATCGGCGCCGGCTGTCCGAGAAAAAAGCATCGCGGTGCTGCCGTTCGAGAACCAGAGCCGCGATCCCGACAACGCCTACTTCGCCGACGGTATTCAGGAGGAAATCCTGACGCGGCTCGCAAAGATCGCGGATTTGAAAGTCATCTCACGCACATCAACCCAGCAGTATCAGAGCAAACCAGGCAACCTCTCACAGATCGCGAAGCAGCTTGGTGTGGCGAACATCCTTGAGGGCAGCGTACAAAAGGCTGGCGACTCAGTGCGCGTCAGCGTCAACCTCATCCAGGCGGCCAGCGATTCGCATCTTTGGGCCGACACCTACGACCGAAAGTTGACTGACATCTTTGGCGTCGAGAGCGAGGTCGCCAAAGGAATCGCCGAGTCATTGCAGGCGAAGCTAACCGGTCGCGAAGAGCAGGCGTTAGCAGTTAAACCGACAAGCAATCCGGAGGCTTACGATGCGTATCTGCGTGGCGTAGCTTTTCAAGCACGCTTCTTCTCCTCGTTCAACTCCCGCGATCTCGGAAGGAAGGCCGTCAGTTTTTTTGAGCGGGCGGTGCAGCTTGACCCCAATTTTGCGCTTGCTTGGGCGCGGCTTTCTCGCGCGGACGCTATGCTTTACTTTAACCGAATCGACACTGGTGACGCCGCTCGCAGTGAAGCCGCGAAACGTGCTTTGGAGAATGCGCAGAAACTGGAGGCGAACTCTCCAGAAACCATGCTCGCCTTGGGTTATTATCAATTCTGCGTCCTGCAAGATTACGCGCTTGCCAAGACCACGTTCAGTCGCGTGAGCAAAATGTTACCCGGCAGCAGCGAGGTGCCATATGCCCTCGCCCGAGTTACCCAATACGAGGGACACGTGGATCAAAGCATTGCCTACTACGAGCAAGCCCTAGCTCTTGACCCACGTAATGTGGAGGTACTCAACGACGCAGCATGGGCAAACGCCATGCTTCGACAACTGCCGGCCGCGCTAAAGCTCTATGATCGAGTGCTGGATATTACGCCAAACGATCCGAATATGATGGCGGCAAAGGCCGGCATCTATCAGGCTGAGGGTAACTTGCAAGAAGCCGCTGGGTCCCTACCAGAAATAAACTGGCCGTTCTTTCCTTGGCATACCTTCGTCACCAAGATGACTCAGTTGAGACTTGAACGAAATTACGGTGAGCTCATTCGGCTGCTGCAAACCCGACTGGCTCAATTCCATTTTGATCTTGAGATCGACAGGGCCACTGATCAGGTGGTGCTTGCTTTAACGCAGGACCTTGCCGGAGATACGGCTGGCGCAAAGGTTACCGCTGCACAGGCGCGCAATACGCTTGAGCGGTTTTACAGAGATCAACCAGACAGCATCCCCGTTACGACAATGTTGTCTCAAGCTTATGCGGCGATGGGGGAGAAAGACTCGGCTCTAAAAGCAGCGGAGCGCGCAGTCATGCTTGTGCCCCGTGTTAAAGATCCATTGGGCGTACCTAGCGTAGAAGAGAGACTGGCGGTAATTCAAACGATCTTCGGCGAGAATAGCCGTGCGATTTCCACTCTTACCCGGCTGTTACAAACGCCCTATGATAGCCCGATGTACCCATTTGTCCTTACGCCGGCCCTTCTCAGGCTCGATCCGGTCTGGGACCCCTTGCGCGCCGATCCCGCTTTCCAGAAACTTTGCGAAGAAAAACCGCACTGAATACGCGCCACTTTCCTAGGGGAACTAAGGCCCTGAACCCCTAAACCACGATTGCCGAGACCATCGGAATCTCGGTTTCGTGTGGCAGCGCTGCATCCTCGCCTCGCATCCAATCCACTGAATCACGACTGCGTGGTTGCTTTTTCCGTATTGCCCTTCTAACGGGGCTGCTTAGGCCAAGCTCGATTGCCGTTCAGCTGTTTTCGGGAACTTCGTTCCACCGTTTCCGTAGAACGAGTTTGGAAGGACGTGTTTTCCTTCCCGCGCGGCGTTGGTGCTTGGAGCTTGGCCGGGCGTCAGGAGGCACGGGCAGGGGCGCATCCCCCCAATTGCGCGGTCGTTGCCGAAGACGAATCAGCGTAGTGACGTAGTTTAACGCGAGTGTCAAAAATAGGCGACCGTAAAGGCAGTTGGGCGATGCAATCGCGACGTTTCTC
>VBQB01000027.1 GCA_005887855.1 Verrucomicrobiota bacterium
GTCGTCACCGTCCGCAGCGCCAACCCAACCAATTCGCCCAGCAGATGCGCCGACCGCGTGAGCTTTTCAACGGACACCGAGCCAGCCGCCGCCACATTGCGCATTGCATTAAAAGACTCGATGGGCAATTGCAGTTTCTCTTGAAAAAATTCGCGCATGTAAGGCATACCCGCGCTTCCGCCGCAAAGGAAAATGCGCTCAGGCGCACTTCCCTGCTGTTGCGCACGGTAATGGCGGATGGAACGCATCAGCTCTGCGTGCAACCGCGTCATCGTACCGCGCACTATCTTTGAGACGCGGGCAACATCGGGATCTGCCGGCTCGGCGTATGCGCCTCCCAAACTCACAAATCCGTCGCGTTTCTTGCGGAGTTCCGCCGCGGCAAATGGCTCGCCAAATTCCTTGGCAATCGCCGCAGTGATCGACCCACCACCAATTGGAACGCTCCGCGAGAAAATTTTTCTGGGCTCGATGAACAGGAGATTCGTCGTCCGCGCTCCGATATCCACCAGCAACGAACAGCCACTCAGATCGCTGTAGCTGTAGCGAAAGGCATTGTAGAGCGCCATCGGCGCAATATCGACAATCGATGTGCGCAGACCCACCTCCTCAACCACGCTATTGATCCCGTCGAGCAAGTCGACTTTGATCGCGACAAGTACGACCTGAATTTGCTCGTCCCCGCCGCCTCCAACAAGCTGGTAATCCCAGACGACTTCGTTGATCGGAAAAGGAACATTCTGCTGCGCCTCGAACGAGATGATTCTCTCGATCTTTTCCTCCTCCACCGCAGGCAGTTTCACAAAACGCTCAAAAACAGACTGCCCGGCGACGGCGTAATTGACGCGGCCGTGTTTGATTTGCAGCTCGTTCATCATTTCACGCAGAGCAATGGTTATTTCGGCGTGCCGAATTTCCCCCCCAACCAACTCAGTCGCGATTTCGCGGAAACGGTAGTCGAGCAACACCAACCCACCGTGGGCTTGTACACGAAATTCTGCCAAGCCTATGGTCTGAGAGCCGAGGTTTAAACTGAAGATGCGTGTCGGTGCCGCCATGACTAACGCCCGGTTTTGATTTGTTCGTAACGGTCCCAGTAAAGCGGCGCAAAAGGCGTTTCGTTTTTGTTCAAAACGAAGCCGGGGACCTGCGGCAGGGTCGCGTACCATCGCGGCTGTGCGCGCGAAAGACTCGATTCATCTTTCACCGCGCCTTGCTGCACAATTTGAACCGCGATGTTTTGGCACGAGTTCGTCGTGATCGGCCGATTATTTCCGAATCGCGCCAGGGCGCGCGGGCAGACGTACATGACCGAGCGATTCTCGCGCCCCGCTGGGATGTTCACGTGTGTCACTTCACCGGTCAGAAGATTGCTATTGAAGAGAATGTAATACTTAAAAGTCAGCTCGTCGGTAAATTGTGGCGTCGCCGTAAATTGGACTTCCACTTCCAGCCAACGATCGCGTTGATTGGTTTGATATTGTTCCGCACCCCCATAAGTAAATTGCGGTGTCGCAGTTAAGTTCTTAGTGATCTTCGTGATCTGGAAATCGGCCCCCGTCCGCGCCCCCTGTGCGAATGCGGCAAGCGGCAGGAGGAGAAAGACGAATAGAGCACACCGAAGAGTTGTTTTCATAGCGGAGGTGTCGATCTTGCCACGAAGCGTGCAAGGATTCCACAATTCTGCGATTCGATTCCAGCCGAAACGCGCAAAAAACGACACGGTAGGCGCCAGATGGCGTCGGATTAAATTATGGACATGAGTGGTTAAACAGAGACCTTCCTGTCTACTGGACTCGCCGTAAGCCGCGCCGACTGCCGCGCTCTTCAACGAAGCTTCAACGATTCTCGGACGTATTCGATCGTTTTTGGATACCTTCCTCGAAATTGACTCGAGGTTCCCAGCCAAGAATTACCTTGGAGAATTGAATGACCGGAACCGCAGTGCGCGCCCACTCGACTCCTCGTATGCCGCGCCGGCTGTGATCTGGAATTTGTCGTTGCCAACCTGGCCCACAACATAAGTCTGCAGAAGATCGCCACCGAATTTGCCGCTCCATCGCCCGTACAAAACGCCCACTTCTCCGCCGTAATACACCGGATTCGACGATGAGGTCATCATTTCGCTAGGCGAATCCTTTCCCTCCGTTCCATTATTCTTTCGATCGGTTCGATGTATCGGGGCAGGGTTTACTCTCTGTCCTTCCGCGGCGCTAAAGAACGCGACCGGGAAGAGATCGAGCGGCGCCATTCCCATCCGGCCCAACGCAGTCGAAACCGGCAAACGCCCGTCCAAAAGGTTGAGCAGCGCGAGGTCATGAATCAAAACCGAGCTATCGACACTCGTGAAAATTTCCGGTCGGTCGAGTGTCAAGATAGAAGTGGCGTCCAGCGTTTGCTGCGCCGCCAGGGGAAAACAAAAACCGAAAAAGCCGAGCCCGGCAAGAAGTGCGCGCTTAATCACGGGTTAATTCACAGCCAAAAAAGCGCCAGCGCCAGCGAAATTTTCTGACCACGCTCGGCTCCGTTGAAAAGCGCGAGCTGGAGCACAGCCATCCTGGCTGTGTTACCCGGCGGGCATCCTGCCCGTCGGATATGACCCGCCGCGCTTTTCAACAGAGCCACCACGCTTTAACGCTTCAACGATTCCCTAAAATATTCGATTGTTTGGGTAATTCCTTCTTCGAAATTGACGCGAGGTTCCCAGCCAAGGACCGTCTTCGCGCGCGAGATGTCCGGCTGGCGAACTTTCGGATCATCTACGGGCAGAGATTTGTATTCGATTGTCGATTTTGTTCTAGTTAAGCGAATGATTTCCTCGGCGAATTGTTTGATCGTCATCTCGCGCGGATTACCAAGGTTAACCGGCTCGTGAAAATCGCTCATCGCTAGTTTGAAAATTCCATTGATTAGATCGGAAACATAACAAAACGAGCGTGTCTGAGAACCGTCGCCAAAGACGGTGAGTGGCGCGCCTCCCAGCGCTTGGCCAATGAAGGCGGGGACGACGCGTCCATCCCGCAATCGCATCCGCGGACCATAGGTGTTAAAAATGCGGACAATTTTTGTGTCGATCTTGTGATAGCGATGATAGGCCATCGTCATCGCCTCGGCGAAACGCTTCGCCTCATCATAAACACCGCGCGGCCCAATCGGGTTGACGTTGCCCCAGTAATCTTCTTTTTGCGGGTGCACGAGCGGGTCGCCGTAAGTCTCCGAAGTGGACGCCAGAATGAAGGAGGCGCTTTTGGCTTTGGCTAGGCCAAGCGCGTTGTGTGTGCCAAGCGCACCGACTTTCAATGTAGGAATCGGCAATTCGAGATAATCGATCGGGCTGGCCGGCGAGGCGAAATGAAAAACATAATCGATTTTTGCTTCCGGCAGGAAAATGAAATTGGAAACATTGTGCCTAATGAATTGGTAATTTTCGCTGCCTGCCAGATGCCCGATGTTGGCCGTATTACCCGTGACCAAATTGTCAATCGCGATAACGCGATGGCCTTCCGCCAACAAACGGTCGGTCAGGTGCGATCCGAGAAAGCCAGCGCCGCCAGTGACGACTGAAATGGGCAGCGATTCTTTCTCGGCCATGGTCGGTTTTATCTACTGGCTGCGACTTGGATTTGCGAGAAGAAACAAACATTTGTCATTTCGAGCGAAGTCGAGAAATCTCTCGGTAGTATTCTGCGCAGTATTCGTAATTACAAAATGAGATCCTTCGACTTCGCTCAGGATGACAGATAAGAAAACCATGCGCATTTTATCCGGTATTCAACCCAGCGGCGTGCTGCACATCGGCAATTATTTCGGCATGATGCGCCCAGCTATTGCCCTTCAGGCGGAGGGCGAAGCCTTTTATTTTATCGCTGATTATCATGCACTCACCAGTGTGCGCGATCCGAAAACGCTGCGCGAGAACAGCCGTCTTGTCGCTCTCGATTTTCTGGCTTGCGGTCTCGATCCGGAACGCGGCGCGCTGTTTCGACAGTCGCATGTTCCGCAAGTAACCGAGTTGGCGTGGATTCTATCGACCATTGCGCCGATGGGTTTGCTCGAGCGAGCTCATTCTTATAAAGACAAACTCGCGCGCGGCCTGGCCGCAACTGTGGGGCTGTTCGATTATCCGGTGCTCATGGCAGCCGACATCTTAATTTATGACAGCGACATCGTGCCAGTCGGCAAAGATCAAAAGCAGCACATCGAAATCGCGCGCGATCTGGCGGTAAAGATGAATGACACTTTCGGGCAAATCTTCAAATTGCCCGAGCCGCGGATTCATACGGCAACCGAAGTCGTTTCGGGAATCGACGGGCAGAAGATGAGCAAAAGCTACGGCAATAACATCGACATCTTCGGCGATGAAAAAGAGATCCGGAAACGGGTTATGAGCATCGTGACCGATTCAATGCCCTTGGAAGCGCCGAAAGACCCGTCAAGATCGACAATCTTTCAACTCTACTCGCTCTTCGCATCGAAAGACGAAATTGCGGAAATGCGGGAACGATTTCAAAGAGGGGGTACCGGCTATGGCGATTTCAAAAAGCAACTCTTCGAAAAGCTTTGGGAATATTTCGCGCCGATGCGAAAACGCCGCGAAGAGATCCTCGCCAACAAGACCTACATCGACAACGTGCTCGCGCGCGGCGCCGAGCAAGCGAACGAAATCGCCGACCAAGTCATGAAGCGGGTGCGAGCCGCTGTCGGGCTCGGTTAGGTCACTGATTGTCGACGAACGAAAACGCAATTATAAGATGAAAGCCGCAAAGCTGAGGTGATTGATCACTCGCGCAAGGGAGTGCGGCGGTCACAGACCACCGCTACAGTTGCTTGATGGCGACGCTGCGTTTTCACATTGTTCCGAATGCGAGAGCAAACAAAATCATGGGCGAACATGGAGCAGCGATAAAGATCAAGCTGCGCGCCCCGGCAGTCGAAGGAAAAGCGAACGCCGCGTTGCGCAGTTTTCTGGCCGAAGAATTAAAAATTCCTGAACGGAGCATTGCGCTGGAGCGCGGTCAAAAATCGCGGGACAAACTAATTCGCATCGAAGGATTAAGCGAAGAAGACGCGCGGCGCCGTTTGCTGGCGTTGACGTGAGACTCGCCGGCCGGCGTCCGTTAGCACATAGTCGCAGCATGATTACCGGCGCACACGTCCTCTTTAACAGCAAAGATCCCGAAGCAGATCGAACCTTCTTCCGCGATGTCCTGAGCTTTCGCTCCGTCGATGCAGGCGGCG
>VBQB01000028.1 GCA_005887855.1 Verrucomicrobiota bacterium
AATCAAGCTCATCATGCAAGGAAAATCGGAAGGGATTGTGGATCTTCGGAATGACTTCGAGCGGAGTATCCGGAGCCGCGAATGGAACATCGACATGTTGATGAAAACCGACACGCTCCAGGATTCGCTCGATAAATATCGGGCTAAGATCGCCGGCTCGGCGCGCAACCGCGCCGCCGCCTACGAGCTCGCCCTTGCCAGCGGCCGCAACTACAAACCCGGGGATCAGATCAGCTACTACATCCAGAGCACGCCGAAAAAAGTTCCCGCGTACGAGGCCGCCAGACTCGCTTCGGAGTTTGATCCCGAAAACCGCGACGAAAACATTGACTACTACGTCGCCAAGCTCGATGAGCTGGTAAAAAAATTCGGTGGACTTAGTGCCACTGCCGGTTCAACTGCGAAGCAGGAGAGCCTGGCTCTGTAAGGAGGCATTCTGGTTATGAACACACGACTTCTATCACTGTTAACAACTGTCGCCCTCGTTGCCGGCGCCGACTGGGCTTCCTCAGCTGAAAACGATCTCGCTCCAATTAAAGCTGAGATCGCGAAGCGGCACGATGAGGCGGTGAAGCGGTTGCAGGATTGGATCGCGCAGGTGTCGATCGCGGCCGAGAACCGCGGCTATACGGAAGGCGCCGACTACATGGCGAAGCTCGCACGCGATGCCGGATTTCAGCAGGCGACGGTGATTAACACAGACGGGAAGCCGGGAGTGTACGCGACGCTCGATACGGGCGCGCCGAAAACGTTGGGTCTTTATTTCATGTATGACGTTAAAGAGTTTGATCCAGCGGAGTGGACGTCGCCGCCGACTGAGGCGCGAATCGTGGACAAACCGCCGCTTGGCAAAGTCATCGTCGGTCGCGGCGCAGTGAACCAGAAAGGACCGGAAGCAGCGTTCCTCGCAGCGCTGCATGCGATTCGCGGCGCGGGCAAAAAAATGCCGGTAAACCTGGTGATGGTCGCCGAAGGCGAAGAAGAAATCGGTTCGCCGCACATTCCACAACTCGTTAGGTAACCAGAGGTGCTGGCGGCGCTGAGAAAATGTGTAGGTGTGTTCATGCCGTCGGCAACGCAGGATTTAGATGGAATTGTTACAGTAAACCTCGGATCTAAAGGGGTGATCGAGCTGGAGCTCGTGTCGAGCGGCGAAAAATGGGGACGCGGTCCGGCCAAAGACATTCACTCCTCGCTTAAGGCCATGATTGACAGTCCGGCATGGCATCTGATCAAAGCGCTCGACACGCTCGTCTCGGACGACGGCAACGAAATCAAGATCGACAATTATCCGAAACCGGATCCGCTGAGTGCCGAAGAGAAAGCGATGATCGCTAATGTGTCGAAGGTGCGGAGCGAAGCGCAGGCGAAAAAGCTATTTAGCGTGCAGCATTGGATTAATGATTTGCCCTGGGAGCAGGCCAACGAACGACTTGAATCACAGCCGACGGTCAACATCGAAGGTCTAGTTGGCGGTTACACGGGTCCTGGTGGCAAAACCATCCTGTCGCATCGCGCCGTTGCGAAGATCGATATGCGTCTCGTACCAGATATGAAAGCCGCCGACGCGCTCGCCGCGTTGAAGGCGCATCTAGCGAAGCGCGGCTTCGGCGACATCGAAGTAAACATGACCGGCGGATACGATCCGACCAGCACATCGGCTGACTCGGCGCTCATCAAGGCGCAAGTCGCGACTTACAAAACCTTCGGAATCGATCCGCTGCTCTGGCCGCGCAACGCCGGCTCCTATCCAGGTTACGTCTTCACAGGTGAACCGCTGAAACTTTCCGCGGGCATTTCGGACTCGGTCACGGCAGCGGCGCGCACGCGCCGGATGAATATTACATCATCGAATCCGCGAACCCGAAAATACAGGGATTCGACGGCGCGGTAATGTCCTTCGTCGGATATCTCTACGAGTTGGCGAAGTGAGTACTTAGAATTGGGCTACCAGGTCGAGTACGAAATCCATTGGAGTCGCAACTGTGTAGCCAGAATTGTACACGTTGGTATTGACGTATCCATGCGGGAAATTTGTCCAAGTTTCAACAGCCGGTACGAATTGGGACACGACTCCGATAACACGGTATTTGGTACCTGATTCAACGACTTCAACTTCTAGCACAGGACCTCCGCTGTTACCACCGTATGCAGCACAATCCAAAATTATTGTTTTCAATTTCTCGTTAGTTCCCGCTACTATTCCACTCCGAAGCAGGGGTTTCGCATAATCTATTTGCGGAATGGTTCTCAAGCCGAGTGACATTGGATAGCCGAAAATGAACACCTGATTACCAGTCAATACTTCAGAGAATCTCTTTGCCGTGCTTTCGCCTACGCCGAGGATGCCAGTTTTTGCATTCTGTATCGCTGATACGCCTTCACTGACCTTCACCAGGGATCGGTTATCCTCTTTCGTCGTCGCTCCGACCCGTAAGACGGCGACGTCGTGGTCGGCGCTTCGTTTAATAAGACCGTATTTTTTGAGAGCCGCTAGATCGAGCGCAAATATATTCTTGGTTTGATCAGCAGGGTCTTTAGCATACGAAACGATTTCAGCATTGACGTCGATAAGTTGGTCTGTCTTCTCCTTGAATAAGACATGGCGCGCGGTCACCAGAAACGACGCGCTGCTCGTATTGAAGAAAAAACCGGCCTTGCTCACCGCTTTTCAACGTGATTAGAACGGGATAGGCTAAGTTGTCGTCTGGTATCGCCCGCATTGCGCGCCCATAGTGCTGTACAACGATCGTTCCTAGCAACACTAACAAAATCCGGCGCATGATGTAGGAAGCCTCCAACTAAAGGATCATATTACCGGATAAGCAGTCATCTTTTAGAACAAAAAATGAAATGTTTTGGCAGTCGGGATAGCGGGCAGCGCGCACCGCGGGGGCCGCGGTTAGAGTAATTTCGCTTCCAGATTAATCTGCGTACCAGCGAGAGCGACCGATACCGGACACGTCTTTTTCGTTAGCTCGGCTTGTTCCTTAAACCTTGCTTCGTCGATTCCGGGAACGTCGCCCTCGGTTTTCAAATCGATCGAGGTGATTTTGAATCCTTTATCGGCGGGCTCCAGTTTCACCGTGGCCGTGGTGCTGACGCGTTTGGCGGGATGGCCGGCCTTTTCCAGGTTGAATGAAAGCGCCATGGAAAAGCAACCAGCCTCGGCCGCGCCGATAAGTTCTTCGGGATTTGTACCCTTTCCTTCCTCGAAACGGGGCGAAAATGAATAAGGACCTTCAAATGCGCCGCTTCCCAGTTTCATGCTTCCCTTGCCTTCCTTTAAAGTGCCTTCCCAAACAGCCAATCCAGTTCGTGTTGCCATTGTTTTACCTCCTTTATTTGTTGACGTGATGCAGGCAATCGTGCCTGCAATTCTCTCGCAGACAGGATTGTCTGCTTCGCTTCACTTATCTCGCGCACGGCTGAACGCAATCTGTTTTCGACGGTACCCTAATGGCCCTCATATTGCGCGTAGCGAAACATCTCTGGCTGTCGCCGTGCTCGAGACTGGCTAGGAAAAGATCAGAGATTCTTCGCTTCGCTCAGAATGACATTTTGGGAAGCAACTACGCCGCTTCCGGTGCGGCGATATCACCGAGCGGGGCAGCACGTTTTCCGCTTTGTGCGTCCGCTAAAGCGCGCTGTTTGCGGCCGAGAAACAGGCTGAGAACACACCAAACGGCGGTCAGCGGCACCGCGACCCAGGAAATACCGGTCAGACCCAGACCGAGCCAGCGCAAAAGGGAATAGGACCACGCACCAACTTGATCAGCGACACGATAAACAAAGGTGTCGATGAAACTCTTGGCTTTGTATTTGTCTTCGCGACTGAGAACAGTGAAGAGAACTTCCCGCGCGGGACGCGTAACGGCAAAATTTCCAGCTCGGCGCGCGACTTGAAAAATGGCGAACAAGCTTAACATCGGCGAGATCCCAATTGCGATGAAGCCAATCATGCTCAGCACGGGCAGGAAAGCGAGCGTGGGGCCGACGCCAATCCATTTCAGCAAACGACCCGTGAGGAAAAGTTGCACGAGCAAGGTGAGTGAATTCACCCAGGTATCAATGTGCGCGAAGAAAGCAGTGCGCGCGGCACGATCGTGGAATTGGCTTCCGGTGATATCAGCCTGCTGAAAATAAACAAAGGTCGTGGTGATGGCGTAGAGAAACATGAACCCGCAAATTGCCATTAGATAAGGCGAGCGGAAGACATGTGAGATGCCGGTGACGATTCCGCCGCCGACCGGCCTTTCGGCCGCTTTATCATCGCGCGCTGCGCTTCGCCCAGGATGACGAGTGTGGAAATCAGCAGGAAAAAATCGCACGCACCACGCTGCCACCTCGAGCATGATCGCCGAAATGATGAGCAAATTGACGGCACCGATTCTTTTCACGAGCGCTCCTGCGAGAAACGCACCGACGATGCCACCAAGCTCGCCGCCCACGCTGATGAACGCGAAGAGGCGTTTGCCTTGGTTGGGGCTGAATACATCCGACATGAACGCCCAGAAGACGGTAAGGATGAAAAGGTTGAAAGCGCCGCTGACCCAAACGAAGAAAGCTGTCCCGACCCAAAACTGTGCAGTGTTGCTCAAGTAGTGCATCGCCAGATAAAAGATGGCGAGATTCAAAATGAAAAAACGGTAAACAATCGGGATGAATTGGCGTCGCGACATACGAGCGACGATGGCCGAGAAGGCAGTGTTGGCGACAAGCGCAACGAGCAATGTGCCAGTGAACATCCACCAGAGATTTTGGACGCCGTTGTGCGCGCCGATGTCATCGCGCACTGGTTTGATGACGTAGTAACTGCCGAGGACGAGAAAATTAAAAACGAACCCGAGCCAGAGTGCGCGAATCTCGTCCGGCTTTACGTCAACGATTTTGGTGAAGATACGTTTCACGTAAATGACGAAACACGAATGTCGAATGACGAAGGAATGACGAAGCCCGAAGAATTTTCGTCATTTCGAACATTTGAACTTATTTCGTCATTCGTCATTAGGATTTCGTCATTTCTTTCTTCTTCCACGCGGCGAGGACTTCCGCTTCGCGCTCTGGTGTAAGACCCGCGCGCAATTTTGATTGCCGATCTTGCGATTGCGATTCAAACCACGCGAGCGTGTCGCGCGCGGTCTCGG
Organism: Verrucomicrobiota bacterium; assembly: GCA_005887855.1. The sequence goes on from VBQB01000028.1 coordinate 5,148, forward strand.
TGAGCCGGCGAAACGTCAAGCCCTTCGCCAGTGCCCGGCTGATATTTGTTCGGGCAAGTCCGAGCTCGTCTCCCGCCCAGACCGGCATGTCCGACCACGCTTCGACCTTTTGTTGTTTGAGAAACTCGGCCGGTATCCAGGTAAACTTCGCGTCCGAATTGAGTGCGCTTTTGGTCTGATCGAGCATCTCGCCGATCCCGAGCGGTTCGGCCGCACCGGTCGCATTGTAAATTCCCGTCTCACGATTCTCCGCCATGCGGATCGTCCATTCGGCCAGATCCCGCGCATCAATGAACTGAACCGGGTCGCTTGGTTTGCCTGGCGCTAAAACTTCGCCGCCGCGATCGATCCGTACCGGCCAATACGTGAAGCGATCAGTCTCGTCACCGGGACCAACAATTAATCCGGGCCGAATAATCAAGGTTTTCCCCGGAAACCATTTTTCCGCGTCCTTTTCGGACAAGGCCTTAAGCGGTCCGTAGGTCTTGTAGCCGGAAGCTTTCATCGCTTCGAGCGTCTCCTTGTACGGATCGGGGCCGTCATACTTCGCCAGCGGCGCAGTTTCATCGACACCTTTGCTCGTATCGGCGTAAACCGAAATCGTAGAAATGAACACATAGCGCTCGACATTTCCTTTCAAAATCTCTGCTGCGTCACGCACCCAAGCCGGCAGCGTCGTCGGGTTATCGATCGCGACATCCCATTTGCGGCCTTTCAGCGTGTCGAGCTTTTCGTTGCGATCGCCGATCAATTGTTCGACTTCGCTCGGCAATTCGCCGGGGTGCGTTTTTCCGCGATTGAAAGTTGTGACCTTGTGTCCGCGACTAAGCGCGTAACGAACTTGATAAGGCCCTGTGAATCCGGTGCCGCCGAGGATGAGAATACGAAGAGGTTTCACGGATGTTTCACCAAATAATCTTGTCGATCTAATTCCCAATCCAAACGCGCCACCAGCGGCAGCGGAGAGTTTGATGAAGGTTCGTCGTGTGGTGGACATTGGCTTGCATAATCGCTGCCGTTTCCATGAGTGCAATCCGCGGTTGTAGCGCGTCTGTATCACGTGCCGTCGTTTTAGTTGGCGTTTCGCAGAACCCCCTACAGGTTACTTACATGACATTCATCGATACCAACCAATTACCGGTGGTCGAACGCAAACCCGGATGGAGAGGCCGTTATTTTGACTCTCCCAGCATGACGTTCGCGCATTACGAATTCGACGCCGGCTCGTCGATTCATGAGCATTTCCATCCTGAAGAAGAGGTGTGGCAAATCGTCGAAGGCGAACTGGAGATCACGATCGACGGCGTGACTAAGCGCGTGGGGCCCGGCTTCGTCGGAATCGTTCCATCCAACACACGACATGCGGTCGAGGCGATCTCCAGCGGCAAGGCGATCATCGTCGACTACCCATTGCGTGAGCATTATCCGGGTCGGCTCCCGCCTTTGCACAGCGTCGGCTTGGTAGGCGAGAGAGTCTCACCCCACTAATGACTGAAAATCTTACTCGCCGTGAAGCCGGGCGGTTGATTACAGCCGGCGCCGCCGGTTTGGCTCTACCGATCGGTGCGTTACCTATGCGTGCAGCAACCGAATCATCAACGATGTTGACGCGTGCGATTCCTTCGTCCGGTGAGAAACTGCCCGTGATCGGATTGGGAACGTGGCAAACGTTCGATGTCGATCTTGTGCCGGACAATCGGAAGCAATTGGAGGAAGTGCTTACCCTGTTCGTGAAGCTGGGTGGACGCGTGATCGATACGTCGCCGATGTACGGACGCGCCGAGCAAGTGATCGGCGATCTCACGGCCGGGCTTGGAATTCAGGAGAAGCTTTTTCTCGCAACCAAAGTTTGGACACGGGGCAAACAAAGTGGGATCGACTCGATGGAACGCTCGATGGCGCGGTTGCAAACAAAACGGATCGACCTGATGCAGGTCCACAACCTTGTCGATGTCGACACACATCTCGCTACGCTGCGTGAATGGAAGGCGCAAGGACACATCCGCTACATCGGGATCACGCATTACGAATCCGGCGCGTTTCCGGCTGTGGAGAAAATTCTCCAGCGCGAGAAGCTCGATTTCATTCAGATCAATTACTCGGTGATGGAACGCGAAGCGGAAGAGCGGGTTCTGCCGCTGGCCCAGGAGCGCGGGGTTGCAGTGATTGCCAATCGACCGTTTGGCGGCGGTGATCTATTCGAACGGGCGCGCGCGAAACAGTTGCCGGACTGGGCCGCTGAATTCGATTGCCGATCTTGGGCGCAGGTTTTTTTGAAATGGATCGTCGCGCATCCCGCTGTTACTTGCGCTATTCCGGCGACGAACAACCCGCGTCATCTCGAAGACAACATGCAAGGGGGAATTGGCCGGCTTCCTGATCCAAAGGCACGCCAACGAATGGTCGAGGTCGTTTCTTCCTTCTAATCACTTCGTAATCGCTTCGGCGATTGGGCAGTGGCCCGATCAGTTTCCAACCGAGTCTGAAATCTCCGTTTGAAGAATGCACCAAGCGGAAGCCGTGAAAAACTGAATTTAGTCAAAAAAAACCGAAAAAACCGCTTGCGGAGGCGGCCGATCTGCTCGATAGGACGCGCTCTTTATGCGAAAAATCCTCCCCCTTACGATCATCACCACTCTCTGCTGCGTGGCGTTTTGTCCGCGCCAAGCCTCAGCTTTAAATATGTCGGCGCCGCCGAAGCCAGAACCTAAGCCGAAATTTGTTTACAACGATTCCTCCGGCAAAAAGCACTCGGTTGAAATTGTGGACAAATATCAACCGAAGAAGATTGTGCACCCGTTTGCCACGATTGATTCAAAAATCGATCCGAAGCTGCGCCGCGCAGCTACCATTGCCGAAGAACGCGCTCGTGCGCACTCGCATTCGCAGTGCTGGCGTTTTGTAAAAGAAGCGCTGGTTGCCGCGGGTGTGGTGAGCTCCCGACCGACAACGTTGTTGGCGAAGCAAGCCGGTCAGGAGCTCGTGAACAATTACGGGTTCAAGAAGGTCACGGTATCCGATCCGTACTCTGCGCCGGTTGGCGCGGTACTGGTCTATGGCGCTGGTCGCGCGGCCGGTCACGTCGAGATCAGGACGGTTGATGGCTTCGTGAGCGATTTCCGCTCGAAAACGCCGTCGCGCCGTCCGCTGATCGGCGTTTATACAAAGGCTTAGGCCTGTAGCTGCGGTTGTTAACTGCGGTGGCCGCAAGTCCGCGATAGCGGCTACGACAGGCGCGCTTACGCAAAGGGGTAAAACGTATTTGTGTCGGCGTCCGCCGCCCGAGACTTCGAGATTGGCCGAGAGGCCATGGAGAAATAGCTTGCGCCCACCGCGCCGATGAGTTCTTACGGGCGCGCAATCAGCCGGAGACACCGGGCGTGCAGGAGGCTACGTTCTGCGCCTGGCGTATTGCAAAAATAGATTTGGCGACGGCGACATCGGCACGGTCCAGTGAGGATTCAAACCTTGCTGGAAATCATTCCATCCTTCCCCAACTTGTCGTGGCGCTGCTAGCAATAATCGTCGGCGACGACCTTGGATTTTTTTGCGGCTACGAGCTTGGTAGCCCGATTGGTGCCGGACGTCAGAATTCGCACCGTCATGAAATGTGGGTGCGCTTTTACCCAGGCGAGCGCCTTTTGTTTGGTGTCAAAAAAACGATCGATGACGATGGCATTGCGCTCAGCCGAATTTCGTCCGCACGAGCGCGCAGCTTTGCGATTGACCACATCCGGTCCGGTGTCTACGGCCACACACGCCCCATCGGGAAAGACAACTTTGCTGCCATAGGGAATTTTCTTTGGATCGACGGCACAATGCCCGTCGCGCAGCCGTGCGCCGTTCCAAGATGCATGCTCTCCCGAACCTTCGCCATGCCAGTAAACTGTGATGCGTGCGAACGCTGAGTGCTCGCCGGCCAACGCTTGGCACGCGAAAAGCAACACGAACCCGACTGCTGTAATTAACCCCATCATACTTTTCTCCGGTTATTCCGGGCGGCGGAAATCCGGTCACATCCAAATAGGGTCAGGGGAAAGTGTGAGCAATGGTCTCTGTCTAAAATTCGTAACTGCGTCGCCGTTTGGTTCTCGCCGAAGACGAATTTCTGAGAGAACGTTGTTGAAACAGGCGCGGATGATCGATTAAACAGGCTTACGCGCGCTCGAAAGGGCGTTTACGGCACCAAGGTTACGCAAAGGCAAGCGGCAGCCTTCTCAAGTGCGGAGCCCAAATTTGCTTTTCGTTACATCCAGGTTTTTAGATTGGGCCAGAGTTTCTTGAGACCACCTTTGAGATTACGGCAAAGGAAAATGTGGTTTCGCTGTTCCCACGGCATCGCCCAAGGACTGGACTCCATGGGTCCAAGATCTTCCACTGATTCAAATTGTTCACGTTCGTCATCCGCGCGGTCATCGAGCACGAGCACTACATCGCCCGTGTAATCACGCGGGCCCCAGACGAAATAATTCTGGTGCCCGGAAATCGCCGGCGGCAGTCCGTATTTGGGTCCGAAGAAATCGATTGCACCGGCTTGACCATAGTTTTGGCAGAAGATCGCGGCGCGTTTCTGATCATAGGACGGCAGGCTATGATAAGCGCGTGCCACTGAGCGCGCCATCTCTTTCCAGCCGAACCGGTCGGCAAAATGTTGCGGTAACGCGGCTGTGTACGCGATAGGAGTAAGGAGTGTACCTATTACGATAACGGCGCTGAGCAACGCCGGTTTCAGCCACCGCAATCGAGCGGCGAATAAACGCTCGGCAGCAACGCCGCCAGCGGCGAAGAGCATGGGATAAGCGGGCGCGAGGTAGTAATGTTTGCCGTGCATAACGATGAACTCGGCCAGAGTGACCAGATACGCGATGGCGAGTGCGCAGTAGCGACGTCCGTCATGGGAGGCAAACAGCCAGATGAGCCCGCCAAGCCAGAGCGGGAGCGTGGCTGGATTCATGATGAGGATTTGCGGCGCGATAAATTGCGCGGGAGTGAGCACCACGTTTTTGTGGCTGTGCGCAATGTTGCTTAGCAACTCATAGGTGGCCCAGTGATGCCGTACTTGCCAGAAAATGTTCGGCAACGCGATGGCGAAGGCGATAAGGCCGCCCAACCAAATCCATTTCTTACTAAAATGGCGTCGTTCGGGGGTGAGCAACAACGCGACAAGAATACCTGCGCCAAAAAAGACAGTTGAATGTTTGTTCTCGACGCCGAGGCCGGCGAGCACGCCGAACAAGAGCCAAAGGTGCGGCGAACCACCATTGATGATGCGCACCAGCAAATAGATGCATCCCATCCAGAAAAGCGGCTCAAACGCGTTCATGGAAAAGAAATTGCCATTCGCCAGAAACACGACCGCGAAAAGCGAAGCCGTACAGCCGAGCGCGACAGCCCAACGACGTCCGCCTAACTCGCGCGTGATTACGCCCGTGAGTGCGACTGTTCCCGCGCCCGCGAGGGCTGGAAGCAAGCGGATCGCAAAAAGCGAATCGCCGAACAGCACTCGGCTCAGCCGAATAAGCAACGCGGACAACGGCGGAAGATCGACATAACCGAAGTCGAGATGTTGCCCGCAAGCCATGTAATAGAGCTCATCGCGAAAGTAGCCATAACCGCGGTTCGTGAGCAGGTGGATGAGGAGCGCAGCTGCGCTAAACCAAATGATCAGGGCTCGCTCGCTGGACAGCCGTTGGGGTGTTGGTTCGACAGCCGCGATTGGCATGCCGCAATATTAGGCGCAAACCGTCCTCGCATTGCAAATTTCATCTCGCGATCATCGCGCCCGCGTTACAATCTTTGTGGATGCCGAACTCCAAGGCTGTCCAGATCGCGATGTGGTCGGGTCCGCGGAACATCTCGACCGCGATGATGCGCGCCTGGGGAAATCGGTCGGATACCTTTGTGGTCGATGAGCCGTTTTACGCCTTTTATCTAAACACGACGGGGAAAAAACATCCGGGCGCAAAAGAGATAATCGCGAGCGGCGAAACCGATTGGCGGAAAGTAGTCGCACAACTCACGAAACACGCTCCAAACAGCAAACGTATTTTTTATCAGAAACAGATGACGCATCATCTGTTGCCGGGCGTGGATCGACAATGGCTTGGCCGAGTGACGAACTGCTTTCTGATTCGCGATCCGCGCGAGGTGATCATGTCGTATATCAAAAAACAAGGCCACCCAACGTTGGAAGATCTCGGATTCGTGCAACAAGCGGAGATTTTCGACTGGGTACGCGCGCACACGAGAGCGACCCCACCGGTCATTGATGCGCGCGATGTACTGGAAAATCCAAAGAGAATCTTGGAACTATTATGCGATGCGGTTGGCGTCGAGTTTAGGGAATCGATGTTTTCGTGGCCGCCTGGCTTGCGCGAGACCGATGGCATTTGGGCAAAGCATTGGTATGGCGAAGTTGCAAAATCGGCATCGTTCCAGCCGTATCGAACAAAGAACGATCAAGTGCCGGAGCTCCTACGCGGAATTCACGATCGCTGTCGCGAATGTTACGAACGGCTTTATGAATATCGCCTGCATTGACCTGAACCGCGGATGCCGCGGAAGCCGCTGATGTGTAGCGGCGCTCTACGAGCGTCGAAATTAATGCGATGGTCCTAGAGGGCCGCTACAATAAAATGATCCGTTTAAGTCCGCTTAATCCGCGGTTAATAACTTGATCCGATCACGAGCAAGAGCATGAGCAAGAGTAAGAATTTTTATGCTCCAGCAATTTAACGAGAAGAACCGCGACCTGATCGTAAACATCAACGGCCGCCTGGTGCATCGCGACGAGGCCGGGATCAGTCCGTTCGACTCGGCTGTCCAAGGCGGTGACGCGGTCTGGGAAGGCTTGCGCTTATATGACGGTCGGATTTTCAAACTCTACGAACATCTCGACCGACTGCATCGCTCCGCGGACGCTTTGTCGTTTCCGGAAATTCCATCCCGCGAAAAAATCATCGAAGAAATCAAACGGACGCTCTCCGCCAACAAAATGCGTGACGGCGTCCACATTCGCTTAACGCTTACGCGTGGGTTAAAGATCACTTCCGGAATGGATCCGCGGCTGAATCAAAGCGGACCCACCTTGATCGTGCTCGCCGAACATAAAGCTCCAGTTTATGCCAAAACCGGTCTGACTTTGATCACGAGCAAAGTTCGTAGGCCTTCGCGGGAGATTCTTGACCCAAGAATTCATCATGCGAACTTGCTCAATTCGATTTTGGCCAAGATCGAAGCGAACAACTCCGGGGCGGACGATGCGCTCATGCTGGATACGCGCGGCTTTGTTGCGGAGACCAACGCGACGCATGTGTTCATCGTGCGCAACGGCGAGCTGGCTACCAGCCGAGTCGTGGCCTGTCCGGAAGGAATCACGCGCGCGAGCGTGATTGAAATTTGTGCTGCGGAAAAAATTCCGTGGAAAGAAACCGATCTGACGCTTGATGACGTTTACCGCGCCGAGGAAATGTTTTGCACGGGAACCATGGGGGAACTCGCAGCTGTTACCAAGGTCGACAATCGCATTATCGGCGATGGAAAAGTCGGCCCGATGACAAAACGTTTGAGCGCACTTTATGGCCAACGCACCGCCACTGAAGGCGTGCAGGTCGTTGATTAATATACGTCAGACTGACCGAGAACATGCCGACAAATCGCATGCTCGTCCGCTCAACACTATCGGCCGTCGCCCCAGGTTTTCTTTTCGAAGGAGACGCGGCCCGATCCTTTTTCGAATGCTTCAAAGTGCTCCGGGTTCTGCTGGTAATATTTTTGGTGATTCGCTTCGGCCGGATAAAATTTCATCGCGGGCAGAATTTCCGTGACGATCGGTTTGTCGAATTTTCCCGAGCGGGAGAGCTTCTCTTTTGAAGCGTCCGCGATCTTTTTTTCGTCGTTATCGCTGTAAAAGATCGCGGCGCGATAACTTGGCCCGATGTCGGTGAACTGGCCATCGGCCTGCGTCGGATCGATTTGGCGCCAGTAAATGTCGAGCAACTGATCATAAGAAGTCTTTACCGGATCGTAAGTGATTTCGATCGATTCGCGGTGACCGGTCTTTTCCGAGGAGACGAGTTCGTATGTGGGGTTCGATTCTGTTCCGCCAGAGTAACCAACGACGGTTTTGATGACGCCTTTTGCTTTATCGAATGCCGGTTGGATGCACCAGGCGAGCTTTGGCCGCGACTGGGACCGACAAGAAACGCCGTGGCGGCGCTAAAGAGCAGGGCAAAGACTAGGTTTCGTTTCATGATTGCCGATCTTAGACAATGCTGCTCGCCGTTCGTTCCGCTCTTTTTTTGGGCTTGTTGAGACGGCCTTTGCTTAGTTTTCTCCTCAGCGTGCCGGCGCGCGACGTTCAATCAGCTCACCGCCCCGAAAGCTTTCGGGGCTCTCCGCTAATCGAAGTCGATTCGTTGGTCGAGCGGCTCGATCTGGAAAAAACTTTTGGGCGCCAAGCGCCCTTGCATGTCGATCTCGGCTGCGGCGACGGCTCGTTCCTTTGCGCACTCGCACAGCGCATGCCGGAGAAGAATTTTCTCG
>VBQB01000029.1 GCA_005887855.1 Verrucomicrobiota bacterium
CGCGCGCGGAAAGACGATCAAGTTCCATTTCCCGCAACCGGTGCGCAGCGGCCTGCGCGTGATCACGTTGAAAGATGTCGATCATGCATATGGCGATCTCGTTGTTTATCGCGCAATGCAATATCATGCCGAGCGCGGACAACGCACCGTGCTTGTCGGTCCAAATGGCGCAGGGAAATCGACTCTTCTCAAGCTGCTGGGCGGGGTGTTGCCGGTGCAACATGGCGTGCGCGAACTCGGACATAATGTGCGCACAGGTTATTTCTCACAGAACCGAATCGACGTGCTCGACGCAAGCCACACCGTTCTCGACAGCGCACGCGATATGCCCAATCCCGTGTCCGAACAAACCGCGCGCACTGTGCTCGGTTCTTTTTTGTTTCGCGGTGACGATGTTTTCAAGACCGTCTCGGTTTTGAGCGGTGGCGAAAAGTCGCGACTGGCCCTTGTCAGGTTATTGCTCGATCCGCCGAACCTTCTGCTCATGGACGAGCCGACAACGCATCTCGATGTCGGTTCGATTGATGCCCTCATCGGTGCGCTCAAACAATATCACGGGACGCTCATCTTTATTAGTCACGACGTTCATTTTATCCGCGCCATCGCCACGAGCGTTCTGCACGTAACCGCAGGTGCGAACCGCACGGGTGGTAAACTGACGTTCTATCCTGGCGATTACGATTACTATCTGGACAAATCAAAAGCCACGTCCGCGCGCATCGCCCTGACCGCCGGCCGCGACGTGCCAGAGATCAAGGGTCTCGCGGCAGTGAGTAAACTCCAGCCAGATCCGACAACGGACGGATTCGCCGTGGCGAAGGTAAGAAAGCAAGCCGGCTCAGGTTCAAAAAAACAAAAGGCGCAGAAGCGTTTGGAAGCGGAATCGCGTAATGCGGTTGCCAAAGCGCGGCGCGAAAAAGAAAAGCGCGTGCACGAACTCGAGGGGAAAATCGCGGCGTTAGAAGGACAACAGAAAGAACTGGTCGCGGCGCTGGAAGATCCAGCGGCTTACACGCGGGGCGGCCATGCCACTGCGATCAATCGCGATCTCTCCGCTTTGTCCCACGATCTTGCCCGCCTGACGGCGGAATGGGAAAGCGTCACCGCCACGGTGAGCGCGTCCTAACGAGGGGAAAAGGTTGAGAGTTGGTAGTTGAGTGAGGGGCTTGCGGCCGCCTCTACACCGAGAGGCCGCGGTCAACGACCACGGCTATAGTTTTCCTCTTTCCTGATTAGAGAACGCGCGGAAAATGGATGTTCAGCTTAATGCAAATGTAGAGGACCAGGATCGCGCCGAGTGTGGAAAAAATGAGACCGGCGGGATGAAATCGTCCGGTTACCGGGCGCGAAAACATGTGGGTAACGGTGCCGCCGATGATCGATCCGATGATGCCGAGTACGATTGTCCAGAAAATCGTCATGTGCACGTGCATCACCGATTTCGCGATAATGCCCGCGATTAACCCAACAATAATGTACCAGATTAAGTGAAGCATAATTTTTCCTCCGTCGTTTGCTGCAGAACGTTGCCGAATATGGCCAGGCGTTTCACAATTGACCAGACTTTTCTCGATTTGAGAAAAGAATCGACTCAATGTGGTCTGAGCCGAACGGGCAGAGAAGTTCGAAGGCGGAAGGATGGAGGAAGAAGCGCAGCCGACACGGCCGTCGCCACAGCGGGTAATTTGTGTTCATTCGTGTCAATTCGTGGTTAAAATCTACCTAAGCGAATGATATGGAGTTAACTGGCGGATGCGTTTGCGGCGGGACACGATACGTGTTGAAGAGTCGGCCGATTGCACTGGTCGATTGTCATTGCATCGATTGCCGGCGAAGCGCCGGTGCACCTTATGTGCAGTGGGGATCGGTGCCGCGTAAAGACTTGGTCGTGACAAAGGGCGAACCGCGCAAGATTGCGTATGCGAATCGGATTCGCTCGTTTGCCGCATGTTGTGGCACGCATTTGTTTTTCGAGGACAACAAAGATTCCGACGCGATCGACGTGACGATCGCGTCGCTGGACGATCCGATGCCGTTTGCGCCACAGAAAGCGATCTGGCTCGAAGATAAATTGCCGTGGGTTACGATCGACGAGTCGCTGCCGTCGTTCCCGAAAACCCCGAAGAAGGCCAACCACTGATTACACGGATGGCACGGATTTGGAATAAAACAGATCCAAAAGTTCCGGCACATGAGAAATAATTCGGCTCTCATTTTTCTGTTCAGCGGTTTGTTGGCTTTCGCTGGTCCAATCAGTTGCGGACAAGCCGCGTCTGAACAGAAGGCTTCGTACGGAACGCGTGTGAAATACCGGGCTGGCCAGAAAATCGAATTCCCGGATTTCGCAGTCGAGTATGTCGGCGAACGTCGGAAAAGTCTGCCTGTGTACCCAAGAGGGTTCCTTTATTACGATTTCAAGGTCAGCAAGGGACCGGCCGAGAAAATGGTTTCCTGGAGCACCGGCACCGGCGTCATTGATCCGACCGACTTCGAAATCGGTGGCAAACATTACCAGCTCGAATTACGCCATTCGGATAAGCTCGGAAAATTGAATGACAACGAATTAGTGATCTGGCAGGCCAAACCGCCTTCGTAAAACTTCCGTCTTCGCCTACATCGTGGCTAGACCTATCAGCTGATCCCCGACATCATTGGCATGCGAGCTTAGTCCCGCTACGGACGAAGGTGGGTGACTGTGAACTGCAAGCATCAAAAAGTAACAAATCTGTTACGTTTCTCCACTTTACAGGGACCGGACGGCGCTCCTAGCCTCGAACAGGAGGAATACAATTATGAAGACTAAAAATATTGGATTTTGGGCGATAGCGGCAGTGATAATGAATCTGCTTGCTGCAACCATAGGCAACTCTCAAACGGAGCGTTTTTCCGCAAGCCTCGCTGGGGGGAATGAGGTACCTCCAATCAATAGTGCCGGCACAGCGGCCTTCGATATGACGATCCAGCCGGGCACGATCACATTCTCGTTAACGTTCTCCGGCCTGTCATCGCCCCTAACCGTATCTCACCTCCACTTCGCGCCCAGCAAGGTCGCTGGGGGAGTCATGATATTCCTGTGCGGGGGCGGGAACCAACCAGCTTGCCCGGCGGCTACTTCAGGAACCATTACGGGGACAATCACAGCAGCAAATGTTACGGGGCCCAGCGGCCAAGGCATTACTCCAGGCGATCTGGACTCGGCCTTGGCGGCAGTGCGCAACGATCTATCCTATGCGAACATGCACACGACGATGTTCCCCGGGGGTGAGATTCGCGGCAACGTTCAGCGCGGCTCGGGGCATTGATAAGGGTAGTGAGTAACGTGCGCTCTGTGCAACGAGGCAGCCTCACGTCCGGCCCAATAATTGCGCCTTAAAAGACGCTGGTCAGCGCGACAGCGTCGTTTCGAGCGTAAACCACGCTGGATTTAAAAATGCGCGAGCGGAGCTTTCAATTTTTCGAGCTCCTCGGGCGGCCCATGCACTTCGACACCGGTGAGATCAGCCATCTTCAGCATTTCCTCCAACAACGCGCCGACATTGTCGAAATGCGCAAGTAAGCCGTTGGCGTTCTCGTATGCTTCACGGCAAAAACTTCGTCCCCGTTAACGCTGAACCCGTAGAAAAGATTCTCTTTCTCGCTTGCAGTTTTCTCGACGAATTTGTGGCAGCATGGCCGTAACCGCGTCGATTTTGGCGGGATGCAGTTTGAAATAGGGATGCAGGCTAACGAACTTTGAAGGGATGCTCATGCTCGAGACATACGACTCGGGTGCAAACGTATCGAAGAGCCGATAGGTTGACGCCACCCGAGGTGGACGATCGACATCCCAAGGAAGCCGGCTGTCTCCCCGGAACATTTCGATTCGTGTTTGTCGTGTGGATTCGTGGTTAACTGCATTCGTAGTCAGGAATGTCATTTGATCTTCGGCCACATCTGAAAGGCGAGCTCGTGGAGCTTCGTCCGCTCACGCCTGAAGATTGGGACGCTCTTTTCGCCGTCGCATCTGACGCGCTCATCTGGGAACAGCATCCGGAGAGCGACCGCTACAAGGAAGCTGTGTTCAAAGTCTTCTTCGTAGAGGCCGTGGAATCTGGCGGAGCGTTTGTCGTGATCGACAACAAGAATCAACAGATCATCGGTTCCACGCGATTCTACGGTTACGATCCGGAGAAATCGGAAATTGAAATCGGCTGGACGTTTCTGGCGCGAAAGTATTGGGGCGGACGTTACAACCAGGAAATGAAACGACTAATGCTGGCGCACGCGTTCAAGGTTGTTGAGAACGTGGTGTTTTACGTCGGAGACACGAACATCCGCTCGCAAAAGGCGATGGAAAAGATCGGCGCGATCAAGATTGGAATGGTGACGCGGGCGTACGGAAATCATCCGCCGACTCGCAACGTGAAATACCTGATTAACAAACCGTTAGAAACTTGCGAGGGTGGCCGGCGGTCACCGACCGCCGCTACAGCGTGAACGCTAACGGCTACTCATTGTTGTATTCGCCGCGCCACCCGGTATCGCGGTATTCGTCCTGGTGTCCCGCGCCGTACTCGTTGTCTTGGTCGCGGTGAACTTTCTTCCATTTCACCTTCCATCTCCCGTGCTTGAACTTCGTGATCGGAATCCAGGTTTCGTACTCACGAGAAGCCGGCTGCAAATACGCCAAGTTCTGGTCGGTCAGGCCCAGCGTCTGGAGTGTGCTCATGTCCAGGCGGCCGGTCGGTGGAAGCCCCGATTGCAATTGGAACGCGCGCAGAGCCAATGCTGTCCGTCGTCCGGATCTGCCATCAACCGAGCCTTGATAATAGCCGCGACTCATTAACTGACGCTGCACTTCAGCGACAACGAGACGCTTGTTGATTCGGTGCGGAGGCGAGGTGTAAGCGGCGCCGCTGAAATCTGGGGTCGACCCGCGCTGTCGATTCGGCTCGCTTGGCGACTGAGCGGACTGAGGCGACGAATTCTGAGCGACCGGTGCACTTTGATCCAGAGGAGCAGGGCTGGATTGAGCCATGGCAGGCTTCGAAACGGATTGCGACGAGGAGGCTGGATTCGGCTTCGGG
>VBQB01000237.1 GCA_005887855.1 Verrucomicrobiota bacterium
GTCCGTCCGATTGGCGGACAAGATGCTCGCCGGCACGGCAGGACTGGGAGTCCGTTTTCCGACTACTTAATCAAACGGATCGTGATTGGATAGCGGTAGAGTTTCCCTTCGCTCGCTTGAATGGAGGCGACGATCACCAGGACCAAATTCAAAATGTGCAATATGCCGAGGATCACAAAACCGATCAACACCAGGCAGAGCACACCAGCGATCAAATTATAGATCAGCATGGAGATTTGAAAATTGAGCGACTCTTTTCCATGCTCGTCGATTTCCGGCGAATCGCCGCGCTTGGCCAGCCATACAATCAGCGGGCCAAGTATGTGCCCCGCCCATGGTACGAAGAAGCCGATCAACGCGCTGGCGTGGCAAAGCACATTCCATGTTCGAACATTTGATGAAGGTACCGATGTTTCCATATTTAGCCTTTCGCTCAGTGTAGAACGACTGTGCCGTTTGCCGCCGGTGAGGGCAAGAAAAAGCGCTTGCCCTACGTTTCTTTTACGCGCTCGATGTGCGCGCCGAGTTCGCTCAATTTTTCATCAAGGTGTTCGTAGCCACGATCGATGTGGTAGACGCGGCTGACTTCGGTAATTCCGTCCGCCTTTAATCCCGCAAGCACTAGTGCAGCGGATGCCCGGAGGTCGCTCGCCATAACCTGCGCGCCAAAAAGACGATCGACCCCTTGGATCACCGCAGTTGCGCCTTCCAGCTGCATTTGCGCTCCCATGCGTTTTAGCTCCGCGACGTGCATGTAGCGTTGCGGAAAAATATTTTCCGTCACGACGCTGATGCCGTCGCTTGTAGAGAGTAAGGCGCACATCTGTGCCTGCATGTCCGTGGGAAAGCCCGGATATGGCTCGGTGATTAACTCCAACGCCTTCGCTTCTCCGTTCGGCGAGATCGAAATCGAGTGGTCAGCGATGTTAATTGGAAAACCGCAACGGCCCAGCGCATCTGTAACCGAGCGAACATGCTCCGGCTCAACTCGCTTGACGGTAACTGCTTCGCCGCAAATTGCGCCCGCCACGAGAAATGTCCCCGTCTCAATTCGGTCAGGGATAACAGTATGTTCCGCTCCGTGCAACGCCGGCACGCCTTCAATGATGATACGCCGCGTTCCGGCGCCTTCGACCTTCGCGCCCATCTTGTTTAGGAAATTGGCAAGATCCACTACTTCGGGTTCCTGTGCCGCCCCTTCGATTACGGTCACGCCGTCCGCGAGCACGGCAGCCATCATCACGTTATCGGTGCCGAGGACGGTCGGACCGAATTTGCCCCGCAGATTTATTACGGCGCCGGTCAGCTTCGGTGCGAAAACTTTCACGTCCCCACCCTCCACGCGCACGGCTGCCCCGAGCGCTTCGAAACCTGTCAGATGCAGATCAATTGGGCGATCCCCGATGACGCAACCACCCGGCAGCGAGACGGTCGCTTCTTTGGACCGGCCCAGCAGGGGTCCAAGCACACAGACAGAGGCGCGCATTTTGCGCACGACATCATAGGGCGCTACCGATTGAACCTTGTCAGCCGTGACGCTTACCGTGCCGCTGGCCCGTTCCACTTGCGCACCCAGATGCGCCAGAATTTGCAGCATATAATGCGTGTCGCTCAGGTCAGGCACGCCATGAACGACGCACGGCTCCCGGCTGAGCAATGTTGCGGCCAGAATCGGCAGCGCGGAATTCTTCGAACCGCTGAGCTTGATCGAACCGGATAGCGGATGCCCGCCGTGAATGAGAATCTTATCCATATCTTGCGAAAAGGAATCGAATCACACCTGAATAATCGTTTTTCGAATCAATGTCGCGGTATTTTTTTTCCGCCAAGGCAGAAAGAAGCCCTTGGCTCTGGCCAAGCCCGATTTCCAAGGCAAGCAGTCCGCCCGGACGAAGCCGCGCCGGAGCCTGCTCAATCAATTCGTGCACAAACTCGTCACCCCGCGCGCCGGCAAAGAGCGCAACTTCTGGATCGTACAAGACTTCCCGCGAAAGAGTATCTCGATCTTGTGCCGCGATATAGGGAAGGTTGGCGACGATAAGATCGAATTTCCCATCAACCGCTTCGAGTAAATCACCTTGCAAAAACTGCATGCGCTCGCTCAGCCCGAGCCGGTCGGCATTTTCGCGAGCGAGCGACAATGCCTCTTCGGAAACATCGACCGCCACAATCTGTGCCTCAGGAAATTTCGACGCCAGAGAAAGCGCGATCACGCCGCTGCCCGTTCCAACATCCACGATGTTCGATGTTCGATGTTCGTCGTTCGATGTTAAGAACCCTACCAGCTCTTCAGTTTCCGGTCGTGGTACTAACGCGCGTTTATCGCAAAGGAATAGGTGTCCGCAAAATTCCACTGTGCCGAGCAAATGCTGGAGCGGTTCGCCCTGACCACGGCGCCGGACAAGTTCGCGCAAAGTCGCGAGTTCGTTCTCGCCCAAGGCGCGTTCGAATTGCAAATAAAGTTCAATGCGCCCGCGATCCAGAACGTGCGCGAGCAAGTGCTCTGCGTTCAAGCGGGGATTGTCGATCCTGCGCTTCTTGAAATACGCTGTCGTCGAATGCAGCACCTCAAGGACAGTCATTCTCTTAATAAGAAGAGGACGCGGTCGCTGCGGCGATCCGCGTTCCAAATCAAGGCGTTGAGGATGCAGCCCCCTCCACAACGTTTCCGAGCCGCTCCTTCACGCCCGCAGCTTGCAGCGCTTGAATCAACTCCCCGAGATCGCCGTTCATCACGCGATCCAAATTATAAAGCGTCAGACCGATGCGGTGATCGGTCACGCGGTTCTGCGGGAAATTGTAGGTGCGAATTTTTTCCTCGCGTCCGCCGGTGCCAATCTGGCCGCGGCGCTGCGCACTATATTTCTCCGCTTCCTCGCGCTGCTTCCGCTCGAGCAAGCGCGCGCGCAGAATGCTTAGCGCTCGTTCCTTATTTTTGATTTGGCTTCTTCCATCTTGGCAACGCACGATCGTTCCGGAGGGAATGTGCAGAACTTGGACGGCCGAGTCCGTAGTATTCACGCCTTGTCCACCCGGGCCACCAGCCCGCGAAACTTCGATGCGTAAGTCCTCCGGTTTTAGATCGACATCGACCTCTTCTGCTTCCGGCAAAACGGCCACCGTTGCTGTTGATGTATGAATGCGGCCTTGTGCTTCAGTGGCCGGAACTCGTTGGACGCGATGAACGCCACTTTCATGGCGCAGTTTTCGAAAAACAGATTCGCCGGAAACGCGAAAAATCACTTCTTTTAGTCCGCCAAGTTCCGACGGACTCGATTCGAGGTCCTCGGTTTTCAATCCGGCCGCTTCCGCGTAGCGATTGTACATGCGGTAAAGATCGGCGGCAAAAATCGCGGCTTCGCTGCCGCCCGTCCCGGCCCGGATCTCGACAATCGCATCTCGATTTTCGTTTTCATCTGCTGGAAGCATGCCGACTTGAATATCGCGCTCAAGATCGGCAACTCGTTTCTCCAAGTCGGGAATTTCGTCGTCCGCCATCGCCGCGATTTCGACGTCGCGCGACGTGGCGAGCTCGCGATTGTCGTCCAACTGCCGCCGCGCGGATTCAAGTTCATCCCAGCGCGCAATCATCTCCTTGATATTGGCGTGCTCGCGCATGATTTCGCCGGCGCGTTTGCGGTTCTCAAAAAAACGCGGATCCGCCATTTCACGTTCGAGTTGTTCGAAACGTTCGCGTTTGCGTTCGATCAGTAGATTGAGGTCCATAGCTTAAGCCGCGGTCGCTGACCGCGGTGCGGCCAGGGTCTGCAACCCCGGCTATAGAAACACTAGGCTTTTTTGTCGGCCCGCGTCGCCTTAGTACTGCCGTAGCGGCGGGTGAACTTTTCCACGCGTCCCGCAGTATCGACAAACTTTTGTTCGCCGGTGAAAAATGGATGGCAAGCGGCACAAATACCGATCTTAATATCACCGCGCGTCGAGCGGGTGTGATACACCGCGCCGCACGCGCAGACGATGTCGGTCTCGTAATACTCTGGATGAATGCCCGCTTTCATTTTCGGAAACGAGCGTGGAATGTAATCGCGCGCCCCATTTCGCGCAAGGGATGAAATCGACTGACGCATTGGTTGCTGCCTGGACGCAAACCGTCGGCCGTGCAAAAGATGCACCCGCCATCTTCAACGCCTCCGGCCAGGCCGTGCGAAAATTTTCGGAGATTGAAGAACATGCGCGCGATTTCGAGGCCAAGATTGAAATGTTCGACGTGGGAAGCGTGATCGCGATCCAGATCGGAAACCACGAAGATTGGCCGTCGATTTTGATCGCTTGTTTGCGCAAGCGATTGGTTGTTCTCCCGCTGGAACAATCGATCAGCAATCAACAGCGCGACGCAGCGCTGGAAATCTGTGGCGCAAGGGCTGTAGTGTCCGCTATCCCCAGCGGAAACTCCCCCGGGCTATTTCGGCTGAAGACAGCCGACGCTATAGCAGATTGGGGTGAACATTCGCCATCGCTACTCAAGCTAACGTCCGGGACAACTGCGGCGCCGCGCGCCGTCCGGTTTCGGAGCGAGCAGCTCCTCGCCGATTGTCATCAGCCGATTTCACATTCCTATGGATTTAGTAATCTGCTTACTCCACTCATCGCCCGCGGCGTACCGATGGTATTGAGCCGCGAACGAATGCCCCGCGCAGTGCTGCTCGATCTTGCCCGCACCGACGCGACGGTTTTTCCGGGAATGCCGCTTTTTTATCAGGCTTTTTGCGAAATGGAGAATGGTCCCGCACTGCCGAAACTTCGGCTTTGCATTTCAGCTGGTGCGCCGCTCCCGATAAGAGTAACGCGCCAGTTCCAAGAAAAATTCCAGATGCCGATCCACTCATTCTATGGCGCGTCCGAATGCGGTGGGATTTGTTACGATCGCGATGCTTCTCGCGTGATCGAAGGCTTTGTTGGCCGATCGATGAAAGGCATCGATCTTGAGATTATCGACCCATCCGCTTTGTCAAGTCAGGTGCGCGTGCACAGCGCGGCCGTGGGCGACGGTTATTTTCCGCAGCCGGACAAGGAAAAACTCGGCCCCGGATTCTTTGTCCCCGACGATCTGTTAGCCAAGACGGCGGATGGCCTTCGGATCATCGGCCGGACCTCGGATGTAATTAATGTCGCGGGGAAAAAAGTGAATCCGGCGGAAGTGGAAGCGCATCTGCTGCGCTTTGGCGGCGTGCGCCGGGCGATTGTATTTGGTCGCGCATCGGCCCTGCGGAATGAAGAGGTGGCGGCCTGTGTGGTTGCGTCTCCAGGCGTGGCCGAAGCCGACCTTGTAGAATTTTGCCGGGGCTCATTGAGCAGCTGGCAGGTACCGAAACGGATTTTTATCGTCGATGCGATTCCGGTGAATGAGCGTGGAAAAGTTAGCCGACGCGAACTCGCACGGCGTTTTGCCGCGAACCAGGAGAGATCGTCGTTGCGATGATTGGGCTCTTGAATAAAACCTCACATCGGGTTTGCTTATCGAAGCCGTAGAGGACCATTATGGAGAAATCATCGCGCGAACCCAGAGTAACAGAAGCTCAAGTCGAACCGGTGGATAACGAAGATTTGGATCAAGCGGACGACCAGCCCGTTTCGCAAACGGAGGAAGCTGCCTCCGAGGAAACTGGCACGCCCGAAACAGCCCCTCCTCAATCGCAGGATTGGTGGAGCGCCTCGCAGCCGGCTGGAGATTGGACTCAACCCGATGCGGCCTCGAACATAGATGTCGACCTTCCGAAGGATACGGGCACAGCCAACGTTTATTTCTGCGGCCACACAAGTTACTTTTCTTTGAACCAGGCACTTCACGCGATTGCAAAAGAGAAACTCACGGGATCGCTGCGTTCATTCTGGGACGAAGAGTCAGTCGATCTGTTGGCGCAGAATGGTGAGATTGCTTTTGCCACGACGCGCGATCCTGAGCTCTATTGCCCTGAAGCGCCGGCTGCCCTCGCCAATGTCGATGCAGATACGGTGGCCAAGGCGCGCACTCAACAGATTGAAACAGGAACCCCGTTTTTCCTCACTCTAGGGCGAGAAGAATCGATCGTTCGCCAGTCCGCTGTGGAACTGTTGCAGCATTATGGGCAAATGCTTTTTTCGCAGCTTTGGACAGCGCCGCGCGTCTGGTTCATTTTTGACAAGGACGCGGAATTATTGAGTGACGCGAGCGACGTGCCTGCACAACCAGACATCGATGATTGGGCATTGGAAAGTTTGCGTTTCGTTCAGGATCTCGGCGAACACATAAACTTCGACCCGATGTCGATACCGGCTTATACGAAAGAGGGCTTTGAGCGGGTCCAAAATTTGAAGCTGACCTCGGAGGAGGCGCAATTCGCTTCGCAATTCAATGGAGTCCGATCGATCCAGCAAATTGCAAAGAATCTGCGGCTCGATTTGAAATTTGCCCGTTTGACGTTGTTCCGTTTTATCGCGCTTGAGATCGTGGAATGCTGGCCTGCCAGCACGGCGACAAAACCGGAGCCCAGGAGTCTCTTTCGCCGCTTCAAACGGTCGATCGGCCTGGCCCGATAGCATCACCGCCAAAAGCGGCGGTCGCTCATGAAGAGAAAGGTTCTCGTCGTCGATGTCGGCGGCACACAAGTGAAACTGCTCAAGTCGCCCCGTGATCACCGAGGATTTGCCTCCGGGCCGCGGATGGGGCCGGAAAAAATGATTGCGGAACTCAAAGACACCGTGCGTGGGTGGAAATTCGAAGTAGTCTCAATTGGCTTCCCTGCGCCGGTGCGCAAGGGACGCATAACAAAGGACCCAAAGCATTTGGCCAAGGGCTGGGCTGGTTTCAATTTTGCCAAGGCACTCGCGAAGCCAGTGCGAGTGATCAACGACGCGGCCATGCAAGCGCTTGGCAGTTATCATGGCGGCGGCCGCATGCTTTTCCTGGGACTTGGGACCGGCCTCGGCTCCGCACTCGTATGGGAAAAGACTTTGTTACCGCTCGAGCTCGGCGACCTGCCTTATCACCACCGCAGCATCATTGAAGATTATCTTGGCGTCCCAGGCTTGGAGCTGCTTGGCGAAAAAGAATGGAAACGCGAAGTCATTCATTCGGTGAAGCAATTGAAGCGGTCGTTCATTGCCGATTACATCGTGCTGGGCGGCGGAAACGCCCATCGTTTCGATACGCTGCCGAAAGGTATTGAAAGAGGACAGAATGAGAATGCATTTCTCGGCGGGACGCGTTTGTGGCAAACCAAAGGGCACTCACGCCAACTGAAATGGCGCGTGCTCTAGCATCCAACATCCAAACGTCCGACCCTGAACGCCCAGTAATCTCGCTTCTGTCGATGTCGGATGTTTGTTCCTTTGAAGTGCCAGGGAGGGGACTCGAACCCCTAAGGATTTCTCCACCAGATCCTAAGTCTGGCGCGTCTGCCAATTTCGCCACCCTGGCTCGTTGATTACGAATGGCTTACAAATTGTAATTCGTCTGTCAAATATCTTGTTCTACCCGTCTAGCGCTTCGCGCGCACACAGGAAATGTCCGGTCAGGTTAAAGCCGATGATTTTGTCCCATTGCGCAAGCGTCATCTGATCGACCGGCGCGTCCTGCTGAAGGTCCGCGTGATTAATTAGAATGTCGACCGTGCCGTATTGGTCGCGCACGGCTTGGAATATTTTGCCGACATCATCCTCATTCGAAACGTCGGCGCGATACGCGAGCGCAATGTGCCTTGGCCACGCAATTCCTTATCCGCATGGCTTCGAGATGCGGCGGGTAGGCCTGAACTCCCATTACGTGAAGTGGCCTGTTTGCGCCAACTGTCCCCGGGAGCTCTTTGTCCCAATGCAGATGGCGGCGGGAACAGCGGGCAAAGAAAATCAAAAAAAGACTTGCCTGTTGGCATAGTGTTATAGTTAACTATATCACTATATGAGAGGAAATGGTCGATCTGGAACCGAGAATGGCGCGTGAATGGAACGATAGTCAGCCGATTTATCGCCAGCTTCGCGATCGTGTCGTCCACATGATACTCGACGGCGTGCTCAACGAAGGCGATCCGCTGCCGTCCGTGCGCAGTGTTGCGGCCGAATATCGGGTCAATCCGCTGACGGTTCTCAAAGCCTATCAACAACTGGTTCACGAACAGCTTGTCGAGACGAAACGAGGTCTCGGCATGTTCGTCAAACCCGGCGCGCGCAATCTGCTGCTGAAGGGCGAACGCCAAAAATTTCTTGCCGAACAATGGCCCAGGGTTGCCGCAACTATTCAGCGGCTCGGCATCACACCGAAGGAACTGTTGCGTGCCGCCGCAACCCACCGGTCGTCGCCGAAGACTGCAAAGGAGGAGCGCTGAAGCCATGGCCTGCATAGAAGCACGCCGCCTCCGCAAGGCTTTCGGCACAACGATCGCGCTGGACAGCGTCGATTTGCGTGTCGAAGAGGGCCGCATCCTCGGACTCATTGGTCCCAACGGCGCAGGCAAAACCACCGCGCTCAACGCGATTCTCGGCCTCACCCCGTATCAAGGAGAACTGAAGGTCCTCGGACGCGATCCCTGGACTGCGCGCAATCAACTCATGCGCGACGTTTCCTTCATTGCCGATGTCGCCGTGCTGCCGCGCTGGATCCGGGTTTCGCACGTGCTCGATTATGTCGCCGGCGTGCATCCGCGATTCGATCGCGTGAAGGCGGAAGGTTTTCTTGCCAAGACCACCATCAAGCGCGCCAGCAAAGTCAGGCAATTATCGAAGGGAATGGTGGCCCAGCTGCACCTCGCTCTGGTCATGGCGATTGACGCGAAACTGCTGGTGCTGGACGAGCCGACGCTTGGCCTGGACATCCTGTTTCGCAAACAGTTCTACGACTCACTGCTAAATGACTACTTCGATCGCAGCCGCACCATCGTGGTGACGACACATCAGGTGGAGGAGGTCCAGGATGTCCTCACTGATCTCATGTTCATCGACTGCGGCCGCATCGTACTCGAATGCAGCATGGAAGAATTCGACTCGCGCTACCTCGAAGTGATGGTGAATCCGGAGCATCTTGCCGCGGCACGGGCGCTCAAGCCGATTCACGAGCGCCAGGTGTTCGGCCGCAGCATCCTGCTGTTCGATCATGTCGATCGTGACCAACTCGCCGCGCTTGGCGAGGTGCACAGGCCCAGCATCGCCGATTTGTTCGTTGCCGTGATGGGAAAGGAAACCGGAAGCGGAGAAATGAGAGGTGAAAAGTGAATAGTCCATCGGATAAGGTGCCCGAATTGCCCGTTGAGTCGGCGGTCGCAGACCGCCGCTACACCACTCGGCCGTTTTATTGGTCGGTGTGGCGGGAGTTGTGGGAGAACCGTTCGATCTATATAGCGCCGCTGATCGTTGCCGCCTTTGAGGTGTTCGGCTTCGCCATCAGCACAATTGGTCTGGCTGACCGCAGGCGGGCCGTGTTGTTGCTCGACGCGGCACATCAGCGGGCCGCAATTGAGCAGCCGTACGACTTGGCGGCGATGATGATGATCTTCGTCGTGTTCATCGTTGGCGTGTTCTACTGTCTGGACGCGCTGCATGGTGAACGTCGAGATCGCAGCATCCTCTTCTGGAAGTCGCTGCCCGTTTCGGATCTCACAACCGTGCTATCCAAGGTAACCATTCCGCTGGTGGTTCTGCCGCTGATTGCCTTCGCGATCGTCGTTTGCGTGCAGGTGATCATGCTGCTGCAAACCAGCGTAGTCCTCATATCCCACGGTATAAGTCCGGCGACGACGTGGGCCCACTTCCCGGTATTTCAGAACTGGTTGGTGTTGCTCTACGGTTTGGCCGCGATCGCGCTCTGGCACGCGCCGATCTACGGTTGGCTGCTGCTAGTCTCAGCCTGGGCGCGTCGCGCGACATTTCTTTGGGCCGTCTTGCCAATTATCGCGATCCAAATCTTCGAGAAAATTACCTTCAACACTTCGTATTTCGGCTCCCTGGTGAAGCACCGGTTAATGGGATTCGCGCCGGACGCTTTCGAATTTCACGGTCGCGATCACCCCACGATCGACTCACTTGCCCAACTCACTCCGGGAAGATACCTGAGCAGCCCAGGTCTTTGGATCGGGCTCGTATTCGCTGCTGCATTTCTCGCAGCCGCGGTCCGACTACGCCGTTATCGCGGACCTATCTAATTCACCTGCTCGCCCAACAAAGAGAAAAAAACCATGCACCCACTCAAGAAAGCCGCTCGAATCGCCGGGGCGATATATCTGTCGATGGTCATCACCGGTCCCTTCGCGCTGATTTATGTTCCGACCAAACTGATCGTGCGCGGCAACGCCGTCGCGACGTGTGATAATATCCTCGCTCACGAGACTATGTTTCGTCTCGCGATTCTGGCTGATCTTGTCGGACAGGTGATTTTTATCTGCCTCGCGATCGCTCTCTACAAGTTGCTTAGCGGCGTCAATAAGACCTGGGCTGGATTAATGGTCGCGCTCGTCCTGGTCTCGGCCGCGGTCGGATTTCTCAATACACTCAACAATATCGCCGCCCTGATTCTATTCCGCGGCACGGATTTCCTCACTGTAATCGAGAAACCGCAGCGGGACGCTTTGGGTTATCTGTTCATTCGTCTGCATAGTCAGGGAAATTTAATCAACGAGATCTTCTGGGGCCTCTGGCTCTTTCCTTTTGGACTGCTGGTTTTCCGTTCCGGCTTTCTGCCGCGGTTCATCGGTGTCTGGCTAATGATCAACTGTTTCGGCTACGTCGTTCTCAGCATTACATCGTTATTCTTCCCAGCTTATTACGAACCTGCTTTTCGCTGGGCGCAACCGGTCTTGTTTGGAGAATTGGCCATCATGCTGTGGCTTCTGATCAAGGGCGCAAAGGTGCCAGTTACTCAAACACGTTCTATCACGCCGTCGAGTAGCCCCGCAAGTGCCTAACGAG
The DNA here is from genome assembly GCA_005887855.1 of Verrucomicrobiota bacterium. The sequence goes on from VBQB01000237.1 coordinate 10,891, forward strand.
ATATAGACCTGGAGCACAACGTTAATGACGAAATCTAATTTAGAAATGTCGCCGCGCTTCCAAGCCAGGATGGCCGGCGGTCTGTGGTGGCTCTGCATCGTATCGGGCGTCGTGGGCTTCGTCGCCGGGGCTCCACTAATCGTGGCCAACGACGCGGCAGCGACGGCGGCCAACATTCTGGCAAAGGAGTCATTGTTTCGCCTCGGATTTGCCGCCGATCTCATTAGTGGCCTGTCCTATGTGGGAGTGACAGCCTTCATCTATTGCGTGCTGAAACCCGTCAGTAGAAGTCTGTCACTGCTGGGGGCGTTCTTTGGCCTGATCGGGGTCGCGATTGGAGGTGCCTCATGGGTCATCCATTTCGCGCCTTTGCTTTTGTTGCATGGTGATCAGTACCTGACTGCGTTCACAACGAGTCAGTTGCAAACGATATCGCTGGCGGCTCTCAAGCTTCAGCTGCAAGTCTTTCCCATCGGCATGGTATTTTTCGGAATTCAGTGCATCTCGATCGGTTACCTTGTTGCGCAATCGACGTTCCTGCCCCGCATACTGGGCGTAATCTTGGCAATCGGCGGAATGTGTTATGTGATCGCCTCTTTTGCTAACTTCCTGACACCGTCCTTCGGACCACATCTCGTACCGTTCATGATGCCCGTGGCTCTAATTGGCGAAGGATCGCTGGGTCTGTGGCTTCTCGTAAAAGGCGTGAACGTGCAACGATGGAACGAGCAGGTTTCGTTAGGCCGATGAAAATAAAGCGTATTCTAAAGTGGGGCGGGCGCGCGATTTTGCTCGCGTTACTAGTGACGCTCCTCGTCGGTTTTATCGCCTATTGGAGATCGACTAACGATTGCGATCGCAAGACTGCTTTGGTCAATCCGATGAAAGCCATTCATTTTTGCGAGTATGGTTCACCTGACGTTCTCAAGTTTGAAGACGTTGAAAAGCCTGTTCCGAACGACAATCAAGTCTTGATCAAAGTTCGCGCGGCTTCCCTCAATTTTATTGATCCGGGCTTGATGCGAGGGCCGTTGCCGCTTCGCCTGATGACCGGCCTGCGCAAACCAAAGAGGACACACCTAGGCACCGATGTGGCCGGCCAGGTGGAAGCGGTTGGCAAAAACGTGACGCTGTTCAAAGCGGGCGACGAAGTTTTTGGCGTGGCTCGTTCTACTCTTGCGGAGTATGTGTGCGCTCGCGAGCGAGCGTTGGTTATTAAGCCAGCTAGTGTGACCTTTGAACAAGCGGGCTCTATAGCTTGGGCGGGATTCACCGCCTTGCAGGGTCTTCGCCAAGGTAACATTCAGCCGGGGCAAAAGGTCCTGATCAACGGCGCAACGGGAGGCGTGGGCACTTTCGCTGTCCAGATAGCGAAGTCACTGGGCGCGGAAGTAACGGGCGTATGCAGTACTGGAAAAGTGGATCTTGTCCGATCGATCGGCGCAGATCACGTCATTGACTACACCAAAGAGGATTTCACCAAAGACGACCAGCGTTACGACGTGA
>VBQB01000238.1 GCA_005887855.1 Verrucomicrobiota bacterium
AAAATACTTGCTGGTTGGCACGGGACCCGATGGCTCTCGTATTGAAAAGCTCGCTGCCAAACAGGGCGTGCAAGATGCCCTGGTCTTGGCTGGCTTCGTTCCGGACGAGGAATTATGCGATCACTACAATCTCTGCGATTTGTTCGCCATGCCGAGCAAGGCCGAGGGATTCGGTATCGTCTACCTCGAAGCGCTGGCTTGCGGCAAGCTCGTGCTGGCGGGAAACAAAGATGGCTCTCGCGATGCGCTCAATGACGGCGAGCTTGGGCTTCTGGTGGACCCGGACGACACGGATGAGATTGCCGCCGAGAGCATTCGCGTGCTGCGCCGGGAGCATTCGCACCCGAACCTTTTCCGTCCCGAACTATTGCGTCAACGCGTGACAGAGTTATTCGGCTTCGAAACGTTCCAACGCACGGTAGCAGATCGGTTGAGACCGTTTCTGCAGACTAACCGACGGACGACAACAGATGGCCGACCGCAAGAACTAGATGACTGACGAGAGGCGACGGACGAACGACCGATGACCACGGACCGCCGACAACCGACTAACGGCTGAAATAGCAGGGAAATCTTACGCCCTATAAGTTTGAAAAATTGGAAGTCTACCAGCTAGCCCTTGATTATCTCGATCGCGTGTACGCCATAACGCAATTACTTCCGCCTCCCGAAGAGTACAATTTGCGATCTCAAATGGTCCGCGCAGCGACATCAATTGTACTGAACATCGCGGAGGGTTCGACTGGCCAGAGCGACGCAGAACAGTCGCGCTTTTTGGGTATCGCCTCGCGTTCGGTCGTAGAGACGGTAGCCTGCCAGCATATCATCTTGAGACGCCAGTACCTCGATCGACCACAGATGGCGGCTCTTTATGAGCAAAGCGAAAAGCTCTTTGCCAAAATACAGGCCATGCGTAAAACGCTGATCCCGCAGAAATGATCAGAACGTCGGCAAGATTAGGTTTGATCAGTCGTCGAAGGTCGCTGGTTTGCAGCGTGCGGTCCGCCGTCGATAGTTGGGCATTATCATGCGGTCGGTAGTCGGTCGTCGGCTGTCATTATAACCATGTGTGGCATAACTGGTCTCACTGTTTCTGAAACCCGGCAGCTTGATCCAGGGGCCGTGGTCGAACGGATGCAATCGAGCTTGGTGCATCGCGGGCCCGATGATCGCGGATTGTTTGTCGCAAGCAACTACCGATGTGCTTTGGCGCACACGCGTCTCTCGATCCTCGACCTCTCACCTGCCGGACACCAGCCCATGGGGTTGGGGGGGCTGGGAACAGGGAGCGCTGAGCATGGAGCAGGATGGGAGCGTGAGGGGCGAGGCGTAAGGCGTGAAGCGCCCGCGGTCGGTGGTCGCCCGTCGACTGTCGGGCACCAGCACGGTGCAAGATACTGGATCGTGTTCAATGGGGAGATCTACAACTATCGTGAGCTTAGGAAAGAGCTTGGAGCAGGTAGCGGGGAGCTGGGAGCTGGGGAAGAGCAGGGAGCAAGGAGCAGGGAGCAAGGGGCGGGACACGAGCAAGGAGCAGGGAGCAGGGAGCAAAGAGCAGGCGAAAGAGAGCAGGGGTCGGAGGTCAGAGGTCAGAAGCCACCGGTCAGCGGTCAGCCGTCAACGGTCAGCAACAACGCTTGGCGGTCGAATACCGATACGGAAGTCATTCTGAGAGCGTATGAGAAATGGGGATTGGGGTGTCTGGAAAAACTCCGCGGAATGTTTGCCTTCGCCATCTGGGACAACAGAGAACAGAAACTCATCCTGGCGCGCGATCCGTTCGGCATTAAGCCGCTGTATTACTATCAATCTGACCGTTTCTTTCTCTTCGCTTCCGAGGTTCGCCCCTTGTTGGCTAGTGGGCTGGTGTCAAGAAAACTTTTAATTGTAAAGCTCGAAGACCGGCGACCGAAGACGGAGGTCTTTCGATACGCGAACGACGTCTCGCACCAGGCCGATGACTGTATACCAGCGAGTCGGACGGAAGCGGTAGAAATTCTCAGGGCGAAACTCGAAGAGTCAATTCGGGTCCATTTAATCAGCGATGTGCCCTTGGGGGCGTTTTTATCTGGGGGAATCGACTCGAGCGCCATTGTGGCTCTCATGACCCGAGTTGCCGGTCAAAGACCGAAAACGTTTAGCGTGGTCTTTGAAGAGTCCGAATTTTCAGAAGGGGAGCATGCAAAACTTGTGGCTCGCAAGTTTGGCACAGAGCACCGCGAAATTCTTCTTTCCGAAGAGAGTCTCTTGGATTTGCTGCCCAATGCCCTAGAGGCCATGGATCAACCGACCATGGATGGAATCAACGCGTATGTCATTTCCAAGGCCGTGAGGGAATCCGGCGTTACGGTCGCTTTGTCAGGCCTCGGCGGTGACGAGTTGTTCGGCGGCTACCCAAGTTTTCGCAGAGCAAAACAACTGCAATTGATTGGCATGGCCCCTTTCGGTTTAAGAAAGCTCGCCTCGGCGGTTGCTGGTGGGTTTTCCAACGGCTCCGTGCGCCAGAGGAAATTCTGGGACTTGGTTGAGAGCGACTGCAGTCCGGCTGCGGCTTACGCCATCTCCCGACAGCTCTTTGCCCCCGCTGACATAGTGAATCTCACCGCCAGAGATCAGATGTCAGAGGCCTGCCCTGAGCAAAGTCGAAGGGTCAGAGGTCAGTGCCCCGACGTCGGCAAATCCGATGAAGTACCGCCTCAGGCTCCTCGCTCCATGCTCCATGCTGATCTCGTAAACGAAGTATCGGTTTTGGAATTGACCGGCTACATGGCGAACACGCTGCTTCGCGATACGGACCAGATGAGCATGGCTCATGCTTTGGAGGTGCGAGTCCCGTTCATAGATCCCGTGGTCGTGCAGTACGTGTTGAGGCTACCAGGATCATGGAAAGTAGATGGCGAGCGTTCTAAGCCTTTGCTTGTCGATGCTCTCGGAAAGCTGCTTCCTGAAGACGTTTGGAAAAGGCCGAAGATGGGGTTTACCCTACCTTTTGAGCGCTGGATGCGATCGTCCCTTCAGGGTGAAGTGGATGATGTGCTGTCGAGCGGCAACGGGCTGGCCAACGTGGGTGTGAATAACGATTTTGGTCGTGGTGTGTGGAGAGCGTTTAGAGACAATCCTCGGCACGAGGCCTGGTCACGGCCCTGGGCACTTTTCGTCCTCAAGAGATGGTGTGATCTAAATGACGTACATCTGTAAGTGAGGGAGAAGGTAGCATATGGCAGATAGCTGTTGGCGCATAGCAAATGCTGAAAGCAAAAAAAACCAGACATCAGGGATCAGAGGTCGGAGGTCAGACATTCCGAAATTCGCTATTCGCAATACGAAATCCGCAATTCGCCATTAGCCATACGCCATCAGCCACTAGCTATTTCACATTAGCCATGTCTATTCGTGTTTGTCACGTTGTAGCGAGTGTCAATGAACTTACCGGAGGGCCTGCCTGGTCGGTTACAGGCTTGTCGGAAGCTCTCTCGAAACAGGGAATTTTCACTCATTTGCACACATTGGATTATCGGCACCTCGGTCCCCAGATTCGACCGAAGGGAGTGACTTTGCACAGTTATCCCGCGTCGTTTCTGACAAAATACTTTCGCGGTGTTCAATCGAAAGCAAAGCATGGCCTTAATGAATTGGCGTCCGCCAATCTTGATATCGTCCACAATCACGGCCTTTGGATGAGACCCAATGTCCATGCTCGTCAATCAGCGAATAAACACAAACTGCCGTTGGTCATTTCTCCACGTGGGATGCTGGAAGCCTGGTCTCTGAGCTATAGCTGGTTTAAAAAGAAGATCGCCTGGCACGCCTACGAACGGAAAAATCTGACGAGCGCGGCCGTCTTCCATGCCACCTCTTCTGAAGAAGCAAACTCAATCCGGCGTCTTGGTTTCAAACAACCGATCGCTCTGATCCATAATGGGGTTGACATTCCGGTGCTGGACGATATCCCGTCCGCGGAATTGCTTTCAGCGAAATTTCCAGCCCTTGCCGGAAAGAAGTGGTTGTTGATGCTTTCGAGAATCCATCCCAAGAAAGGTCTCGACAATTTATTGTATATTTGGAAAGAGCTCACCGTTCAATTTCCTGACTGGCACCTCGTCATTGCCGGGCCTGACTTAGTCGGACACCAGGCCGAACTAGAGCGTTTGGTTCTGGATTTAAAATTAGGCGAGCATGTGACCTTTACAGGTCCCCTCAGCGGTCCGTCCAAGCGGGCAGCATTGGGCAATGCTGAACTTTTTGTGCTGCCGAGCCACTCGGAAAATTTTGGGATCGTCGTCGCGGAGTCACTTGCCTATTCGGTTCCGGTTGTCACGACACGGGAGACTCCTTGGAAGGATCTAAGCTCCGATGGTTGTGGATGGTGGGTCGGGGATAATCGTCGCGCATTGACCATCGCTCTGACAGAAGCGATGGCATTGTCTTCACAAGATCGCAAGAAAATGGGCTTCAAAGGCCGCTCTCTCGTTGAGCAGAAGTATTCTTGGAATCAGGTCGCCGAAGAAATGGTAACTGTATACAAATGGGTTGTGGGAGGCGGTCCCCTGCCCAATTGTATCCAACTGTGAGTGTTCACAACATCCGACGCATGAATATCTCTATCGTATCAGGGCCATGGCTTCCCGTTCCACCATTGCAAGGAGGAGCGGTTCCCCGCCTGTGGCAAGGTCTGGCGGAAAACTTTGCGGCAAAAGGCCACGATGTAACGATTCTGGCTCGGGCCTACAAGGAACAGCCCCGATATGAAGTCCTGAACGGCGTGAAATACATTCGTCGCGGTGGGTTTTCTCAGAGCCGCCATATTGTTGTTGATCTACTCAAGGATTTCGCTTACGCACTCAGAACCACTTCGTTGTTGCCCGCTGCCGACATAGTCGTGGTTAATGATTTTTGGATTCCAGTGCTAGCGCAATGGTTGCGTCCAAATGCGGGGAAAATTGTGATCGCTGTGGGTCGTTTCCCGAAAGGTCAGTTTTTTCTTTATTCACGTGCAGCTCGTTTGGTGGCCGTATCAAATGTTATTCGAGAAGCTATCGTTGAGCAGTGTCCGTCTCTGGCTACACGGGTTCGAGTGTTTCCGAATCCGACCGATACGGACATTTTTTCTCCACCTGTGTCACCTCGGGCAAACCGGGATGACAAAACGATACTCTACGTGGGACGTATTCATCCGGAGAAGGGAATACATCTACTCATCGATGCATTCGCGTTGATAGCTAAAAAATCGTCAAGAGTGAGGCTACAGATCGTGGGACCGGTGAGGCAAGATCAGGGCGGCGGAGGGGCGGGCTACTTTAAAGAACTACAGTCGAAGGCCGATGGGATCAACGTCCAGTTTCTGGATCCAGTATTTGAGCAAAGTCGATTGGCAGAAGTTTATCGTAAGGGAGATCTCTTTTGTTATCCGTCGCTGGCCGAAAAGGGTGAAGCCTTTCCGGTTGCTCCGCTCGAAGCCATGGCAACGGGTCTTGTTCCCGTGGTTTCAGATTTAAAATGCTTTAGAGATTTAATCGATGAAGGACAAACGGGTTATTACTTTGACCACCGCGGTGTTGATGCCGTGGCCAAGCTTTTCCAGATTCTGCGTGCGGGCGTTCTCAACTGGGAGCAGACGTCTCAGATGAGTAAAGAGGCGGTACGAAAAGCCAGTAATTTTAGCTATGATCGTATCGGAAGCCTTTACCTGGAAGATTTTGAAGAGCTTCTTTCGACACCAACTCGGGAATCGCATAGATTAACAAACTCGGAGCGCGTCAAGCCCGAGCGAACAGAGTGTTCAACCAAATCAGACCTATTGTCTTAGTTGATAGGTTCTAATCGCTGCTCGCGTGCGGGCGAATCACGCAGTAAGGTCAAACAGAAATGGCAGATTCTGTAGTCTCGTTGGTCACCCCGTTGATTCTAACTTACAACGAGGAGCCTAACATTAAGCGGACTCTGGAATCGTTACTCTGGGCCGAACGGGTTGTCGTGCTCGATTCAGGTTCAACGGATGGAACCAAGTCCGTTGCTCGCTTGTTTCCTAACGTGAGTTGGTACGTTCGTCCATTCGATTATCATAGTGCCCAGTGGAAACACGGAATTCATAACACGGACATTACGACTGATTTCGTTCTTGCGCTCGATGCAGACATGAGCGTGCCGGCGACATTTGTTGAGGAGATGGGGAAAAATTTCACGCATGAATATGCAGGTGGAGTCACACCGTTCGAGTTTCGTATCCTCGGTTACCCACTGGCTGGCTCTATTTATCCGGCGCAATTAAGACTATTCAGAGGTGACTGCGTTGAAATAAGTCAACAAGGACATACCCAAGAGTTCTCAACCAAAGGCTCGGTTTATCGATTTGACACTCCTCTGATACACGACGACAGAAAGCCGCTCGAACGTTGGGTATCATCTCAAGCTTCCTATTCAGCTTTAGAAGCGAAACGAATCGCCGCGGGCAACTCCTTTAGATTCCGCGATCGGTTGCGTCAGCTTGGCTTGATGCCGGTTATTGCCGGAGCCCTGGCTTTCATCCGTGCCGGCGGGCCTTGGCGGGGGGCTGCCGCTGTCCGGTATGCGTATGAGCGAGCCGCGTATGAATGCCTGCTTTCTATAAGACTTATGTCCTCTCGCCTGGAGAAGAATAAGAAGTCCTCAGAATGAATTTAGGTTTGCTCCACCCGCCTATGGGTTCTAAACAAGTTGACCTTTCCGCGTACAAAGCGATTGGATTTGATCGTGGCGCTTCCGTTTTCAAAGAAGGGCTGTGGTTGTTGGTGAGCCTGTTGCTATTCCGGCTTTGCCCGCTCAAGCTCTTCGCACTTAAAAGGCTGATGCTCGAGTGTTTTGGCGCAAAGGTGGGAAAGGGCGTGGTTATCAAGCCGGGTGCGCGCATTACGTTTCCGTGGAAGCTTACCTTGGGAGACTACATTTGGCTTGGCGAAGATTCTTGGCTTCTGAACCTCGCCTCCGTCACCATAGAAAGCCACGTCTGCATTTCGCAACGAGCGTTTCTTTGCGCCGGAAGTCACGACTACAAGTCGCCAAGATTCGACCTCATCGTGAAGCCAATCATTATTGAGCGGGGCGCATGGTTGGGCGCAGGCGCGTTCGTAGGTCCCGGGGTGCGAGTCGGCAGCCACGCGGTGCTAACGGCTAATTCTGTGACCGCCAAGGACCTCGAACCCTTCGGCATTTACCAAGGCAATCCTGCGGTACTCGTGCGCCGGCGGGTCATTAGCGAGGAGGACAGAGCGTGAAAAGTGAAGAGCAGGGAGCGGATTGCGGGTTTCGGAATGGCTGACCTCTGACATCTGATTTCTGATCTCTGGTAAACAGTGTTGACTAAGTTCAAAAACAGCCGGCGGTTACAATGCGCGGCGGTGTTGCTGGCAGGTATCGTGCTGGCCGGTGCCGCGCACATCCCGATTCTGCGCGAGATTGCTTCTTTCTTGATCGTTGA
>VBQB01000239.1 GCA_005887855.1 Verrucomicrobiota bacterium
AAGGCCCCGCGATTCAGAAGATGCGCAGCGGTCTCGCCATTCCATTTCTGCATTGGTAACGGAACCAGCACGCTGATTTTCACGCCCGTAATGTTCGAGGCGCCGGAGGGCCGAAGACAGATAGACGCCGCCGAATGTTTTCGTCGGACTAAATCCTACGCATGCCCGGCGATACGTGACAGGCGCATCGACAGTCGGCGTTTGGCTGGTCATCGACGCGCCACGTTGACGAATCCGCAGGCTCGCTCAATTCGCACAATGCTAGATTAGTTTGAACAGCGCGGTGGCGGGTCGGTCAAAGTGTGGAATCCGCAACGGTCTGGCCGCTGTCCGTCGAATCGCGAACCACGAAGCTTGGGGTGAACATCAAGATAAAAAGGGGAGGCATTCATGGTCAAGAAAACAATCAACGCTCTCGCCTGCGCACTGATCGCGCCTTTGGCGTTTGCGCAAACCAGCATGACGACTAAAGGGCAAACGACACCTGGCTCCGGCACTGTCACCACGTATGAGCCTGGAAAAATAATCGTAGTCGGCTCTGAAAACGCGCAGGATACTTTTAGTTACGCGCTCGACGATGCGGTTCGTTACGTGAACAAAGCCGGCAGGCAGATCGACGAGCACCTAATCAAACCCGGCACTCGCATTCATGTCTATTATGACGGCACGGGCGAAACCCCCGTGGTCAACCGTGTGGTGGTCGACGAGAAGATTAAACGAAAAATGATCCGGAGACTTAAAGCCGCAAGGTCTTGAATCCTCCCGAGCCGTCGTTGATCTTGTTCTCGCGAGGCCGAAAATTTGTGCCACCTAGCGGGGCAACTACGGGGACATTTCAGAAATCAGATTGCAGATGACGATTCTTACAGCAAGATACGAGACGAGTAAATCTTGCGCCGCGCGATTCATCGCATCAGCGCCATAAGCCGGCTGCGGCTGGTGACTTCGAGCTTGCGGAAGATCGCGTGAACGTGCTTTTTCACCGTGGGCAAACTCAAGCCAGTGTCATCGGCAGTCTCCTGGTTACTCCGGCCCTAGCAGACAAGTCGGACAACTTCCTGTTCGCGGCGCGTAAGCCGGACGAAATGGGGCAAACTGGAGCTCGCCGGCCCGGAACGCGGAGCAGCCTGACGGCGCAAGTCTTCGCACTCGATAAGAAAATGCGGCCGCGCCACGCCGGCTGAGGTGAGCGGTTTCAGATGGAGCGTCGCTCGCAAATGCGGCGAGCACGGATGATGCACCTGTTCTTCTTGGGCGCTTGTTTGCGGCGCATTGAGGCGTTGCGCGTGGGCCCATTGTTGTTTGAGCAGGCGGCATCGGTCGAGGATCTCGGACGGAATCGGGGAACTCGCTTTCATTAGTCGCGCCGCCTCCGGTCCTTTTTCCCACAGCGCGCAGAAATCACGCGCGGCCCGGTTTTGATAAATCGACTTAAGATTCCATCGCAGAAGGATCGTCGGCATTGGCAGCCGGTTCAGGAATTCTTCGAAGGCCATCCGCGCTGAGTGTTCGCGCTCGAGCGAGCCAAGCCGCTGAAGCGCGGCCAGAACCTGCGGGTAAAGCTGCCGGAGCAATTTCATCTCCGCCGACGACAGATCGCCCTGCGTTGCCGTGCGCATGATTGCAATCACACAAATGAGCCTCTGGCCCTTCCAAAAAAAGAGACCCACGCCGTGCTGGCAGCGTTGAGGCGCCATGTATCGGCGATAGAAGGCCGATTTTATCAAACTGTTTCGATTCGAAAAGACGTCGTTAATCCGCACAAACCTGTTATGCGGCCGCCCGGCGATATAATCCTTGAGCGGCGCGGCGTTGAAAAAACCGTCAGGCATGGGCAATGTCCACCTCGTGATCATTGGCAAAATTGGATTGTGCTGAAGCGTCATCCCCATCAAGCGATTTGGGATCGCGGCGGAGAGCAACCGCTGGACGGCTTTCCAAAACGAATCGATGTTCATTGCTCGGTGCAGGCCAAGCAAAGGCCTTTCCAGTACCGGATCGATCACCGGCTCGCGCTTCGTGCCAACCCCTGCGATTCGCGTCATTCGCGGCTCCTCTTTGCGCAACCACTGGTCTCTTGCCCAATCGAAAGCCGCGCCCCATTCCTGAAGCGTTCGACAATCGGGAGATTAAAAAGGCAACCTAAGTTACCTGGCGATCATCAAGCGGTGCGCGAAAGTTGAGGTTAACCTTAAACAAGAAAGGAAACACAGCAAATGAAACTCCAAATCAATGTGCCGGTAAGCGGCCTGGACTTGGCAAGCTTGCTCCAGGGTGAAGAAGGGTTTTTCCTCTGCCAAAACAGGGGGCAGAACTTCATTACTGTGGCAAAGGCTGGTCACTCGATCGCATTTGGGCCGACGCCAATCGGCCGAGGCGTCCAAGAACAGCAGTCCGCTACGCTTGGGCCGGAACCTTGGGTCGTCACGAAGATAAGCAACTCGACCGAGTTCGCCGAATTCCACGGGACGATGTCCGGCAGATAGATGCGCTAAGCCAAGATAACAAAAGCGCGAAGAAAAAATCAAAAGCCTCGGTGGGGAAACTCGCCGGGGCTTTTTGATTTAGTCAGCTGCGTGCAGGCTGAGCAAACGCGTTTCCTGAAGCGTTCAACAATCGGGCGATTTAAAAAGGCAACCTAAGTTACCTGGCGGTCGTCAATCGGCGCGCGAAACTTCACATCAACGCTAAAAAAGAAAGGAGAAAAGGCAAACGATGAAGCTCCAAATCAATGTGCCGGTTAGCGGCCTGGACTTGGCAAGCTTGCTCCAGGGTGAAGAAGGGTTTTTCCTCTGCCAAAACAGAGGGCAGAACTTCATTACTGTGGCAAAGGCTGGTCACTCGATCGCCTTTGGGCCGACGCCAATCGGCCGCGGCATCCAAGAACAGCCGTCAGCTACTCTTGGACCGGAGCCTTGGGTCGTCACGAAGATAAGCAACTCGACCGAGTTCGCCGAATTCCACGGGGCGATCTCCGGTAGAGAGCGCTAAGGCAAGCAGCAAAACGCGAACGAAAAAATCAAAAGCCCCGGTGGGGAAACTCACCGGGGCGTTTTGTTTTTCGCCAGCTGCGCGCAAGCTGAGGAAAGACTTTTTCTGAGCGTACCACAATCGAGCGATAAAAAAGGCAACCTAAGTTACCTCGCAATCACCTCGCGGTGCCCGAGGCTTATATACGCCGGTTTTTATGTTCGGAACAACTGGCGGCCGAACACGGCGATAGATACAATCCTGCCGGTAAAGAAAGGATATCATTAAGATGATGAACACACTCACTCGCTGGGAACCATTCAGAGAAATGGAGGACCTGCAGAGCCGGCTCTCGACCCTTTTTGGCCGGACGCCAATGCGCCGGGGGAATGGGAAAGAGAGTATCACGTTGCCCGAATGGACACCCCTCGCGGACATTACCGAGGACGACAGGGAATACGTCATTAAGGCTGAATTGCCTGAGTTAAAAAAAGAAGACGTAAAAGTCACTGTCGAGAGCGGGGTTCTTACCATCTCGGGCGAGCGCAAGTTCGAAAAAGAGGAGAAAAACAAGAAGTATCACCGCGTAGAGCGCGGCTACGGCAGTTTCGTGCGGACTTTCGCGCTGCCGGACGACGCGGACGCAGACAAAGTAAAGGCCGCGTTCAAGCACGGCATCCTTGAGGTGCATTTGCCGAAGAACGAAAAAGCCAAACCCAAACAGATCGAAGTCAACGTCGTCTGAAAGCGACGGGCTTGATTGAAGGCTGGTGGGGCTTCGCTGAGAAGCCTCACCACGCCATGGGCGCAGCCAAGATTGTGACCCGAAACTAGCGATCGGGACACCGCGATCGCTATTTAGCGATTTTCATGTTCAGCATTTCGACGAGAAGGGAAAACAACAAACTCAAATGCTGACGAATCCTCAGCTTCCGCAGCGCGCCCAGTAATGGGCGCGCTTTTTTTTTGCAAAATGAGATCATCGTCGTCCGCAATCGGCAGACGACGACGTTCGATCTTAGAAGTGGCTTAATCTTCGGTAATGATGCCGAATAGCCCGTGTTCTTCGTCGGCGATTCCAGCGGTAAAATAGACTCCATCGCCGAGAGGAAGAAGATCCCACAGGCCCTCGAACTCGAGTGGCGTCCCATCGGCGGTCATAAGCGTCTCGATAAAGGCGCCCGTGACCGGATCGTAATTGTTGATGCGACCATCACCGAAATTGCCGACCCAAAGCTCGTCCCCCTCAACCAGAGCGAGTCCCCATGGGGCGTTGAGCTCGCCGTTTGAGATCAGGCGCCTGAGGAAATTGCCGCTGGTATCGAACACATTGACGAAGCCAAAGCCGGGACCCGCAACGTCATCCTCTCTATGCTGATCCTGTTTGGCGTAGGTCACAAAAATCTCGCCATTGATATTTCGGATGCCAAACGGGCCGTAACCTGCCGGAAGGTTTGGGTCGACAAAGCCGTTGGGATTAACCTGATGAAAATTCTCGTCGAAGGTGTGGACCTTGCCCGTATGAAAATCTGTCGCATACAGGAAATTGTGACCGTTGGCCACGCCCAGTGTTGCACCTTTATAAATTGCGCGATTAACGCCACGGTTCGTGCCGTTATCAACGGCGATGATGGCGTTTGTCTGATCCAGCGTCGGGTTCCAACCTGAGATGGAACCGTCTTCACTGACAAAAATGAAAAAGGCGGGCGCCGAGTTTCCATTCTTTGTCACCTGGAAGAACGGTGTGCCGTTGAAGACTTGCCCAGTGGGATTTCCAACTCCTCGGTTCCGCGCAGCGGTGGGGATCGTTACGACGAGCGAAACAGCTGTGCCATCCTGATGGTAGAGGGTCGAAACACCGGTGCCGTTGTCGCTGACCCAAATCGTCCCAGATGGCGAGACCGACATGCCCCATGGATTGACAAGGTTTTCATCGACGTGCTGCGCTACACCGGGGATGTCAGATTGGAAGTTTGTCCATGAATAGGTATCCGCGCGCGCAAACGCGGCGGTAAACGACATAGCTATTAAGACAAGCAGAGTTGTTTTGATTGAAGTGTGAATTGTTTTCATTTTTTGCTTCCTTTCATTTGTTAACGCGGGCCGATGTTGGCTCGACTGTGTGAAGTTTCTTTCTCCGTATTTTTGTCGAGTTGATTTTGGGATTGATGTCGAAGTAAATGAATAACGACGCTGTAGGTCTACTCATCGGCTTCATACCCGTAGAATCGCAGCGATCTGGGCCGCGCGCCGCACCAACCTAGACGCAAATTGTGTATGATTTAGTTCTATGCCACAGCCTCCCACACTCTATGAGCGACTGGGCGGCGTTTACCCCATCGCCACGGTCGTCGATGACCTTATTGACCGCGTCATGGTCGACTCGAGGTTGAACGCGAATCCCCGGGTGGATGAAGCGCATCATCGGGTTGCGCCGGCGGGATTCAAATACCTGGTCACGGAAATGGTCTGCTGGGCTGCTGGCGGACCGCAAAAATACACCGGACGCTCGATGTACGAGTCGCACAAAGAAATGAAGATCACCGCAGGCGAATGGGAGGCCTTCATGGATGATCTTCGGCAGACGCTGGACAAGTTCGGAGTACCTGCGCCGGAGCAGGCTGAGCTAAAGGCGATTGTCGAGAGCACGCGCGCCGACATCGTCGTAGAACCTGAAGCGACCACAACTTCGTAGCGCCTCAAACTTTGAGGCGCGCGTCATGGCAGATGCTTGGTAAAAATTAAAAATCTGCGGCTGACATAGCCACCGCTACAACGGCCGGTCCAGGGGGCGGGTCCCTACGCTTCTCAAGCTTTTTTGCCTACGGTATCCTGCACCTGCGACCAAGTCCTGGCTCGGTCACTCGCTTTTCCAACCATTGCCATTGCCGTCTGGAGTGAGAGCGGCCGCGTATTCCGGCGCAAGATCGACATCTTCGGTAGCGCCCTCCAATTCCGGGTCCATCAGAGATTTCTCGTGATGTTCCTTCGCGATGAGCATGTAAAGCGATGGCACGATGAACAAAGTGAAAATGGTTCCGATAGTCATCCCGCCGACGAGCACGAGACCGATTGAGTTTCGCGCTGCAGCTCCAGCGCCGCTCACCAGCGTAAGAGGAAAGTGACCGGCGACCGTCGCGACGCTCGTCATCATGATGGGACGCAATCGAATTCGGGCCGCTTTGGCAACCGCGGCGAGTTTGTCGAGGCCTTCGCGCTGCAGCTCATTCGCAAACTGCACGATCAGAATTCCATTTTTCGAAACGAGACCGACGAGCGTGACGAGACCGACCTGCGAGTAGATGTTGAAGGAAGTCGTCCAACTATCGGTGAAGAATTGTCCGAACGGCATTTTCAAAAACATGAAGAGACCCGCGCCGAACATGGCGAGCGGAACCGATCCCAACAGAATAATGAATGGGTCGCGGAAGCTGTTAAACTGCGCCGCTAGGACGAGAAAGATCAGCACGAGCGAAAGCACAAACACTCCGAGAAATTTGCTGCCTTCTGTGCGCAACTGGCGCGACTCGCCCGTGTAATCGAGCACGTAACCTTTCGGAAGAATGTTACGCGCCTCGTTCTCCAAAAATTTCAGAGCAGCATCGAGGGAAACTGCCGGTACCCCGCTGATGGTGACCGCGTTGAGTTGTTGCATGCGATTGAGCGAACGCGCGACGGTTTTGTGTTTAATCGAAGCGACTGTGCTCAATGGAATGAGCTGATTGTTCGGCCCGCTCACGTAAATATTTTCCAACTGCTCCGGATTCAATCGATCGACGCGCTTGATCTGTGGAATCACTTTGTAACTGCGTCCTTCGATGTTGAACCGGTTGACGTAATTGCCGCCGATGCTGGCCGAGAGATCGGCGCCCACTTGCTGCATGTCGAGGCCGAGCGCCGCGACTTTGTCGTGATCGAAAACGATCGCCGATTGGGGCTGGTCGATCTTCGTATCGATGTCGCCGAATTGGAAAATGTGCGCCTGCATCGCTTTCCCGAAAATTTGCTTCGCGAATTCGAGAATGCGTTCCTGATCGGCGGTGGATGTGATCACGAAACTGACCGGAAAATTATCCGCGCCGGGAAGGGCCGAGGGCATGATCGGAAACATTTGTATACCTGGAATGGCACCAAGTTTGGCCTCCACCTGCGGCAGGTAGGCCTTCGTCGGCGTTTTGCGGACGCCCCACGGCTTCAAAACCATTCCTCCGAATCCGTTGTCCGGAAACGTAAGTTGAAACGT
>VBQB01000240.1:0-5269 GCA_005887855.1 Verrucomicrobiota bacterium
GAGGAAGAAGGCAATCGCTTCTTTGAAAAACTAAACGGTTTCTTCAGCGGCCTCCTTATTGATAAAAGGCAGGGCAAGGCGTTTGTGTTCAATGACCGCTATGGAGTTGAACGCATCTATTGGCATGAGACCAAGGATGCGACTTATTTTGCCAGCGAAGCCAAGGCGCTACTACGAGTTTTACGAGAGCTTAGAGCATTTGATCAAGAAGGCGTCGCTCAGTTTTTGACCTTCGGTTGCACGTTGGGGCAGCGGACTTTGTTTCAAGGTGTTGAGTTGCTTCCCGGAGCATCAGTGTGCTCCTTTGAAAACGGAAAGTGTCAGAAGAGGAAATATTTTTCCCCGGAAACCTGGGAGGCTCAACCCATCCTTCCAGCCGAGTCCTTCATGGCCGAGTTTCAAGAAACATTCATAAGAGTCTTGCCACGCTATTTTGAATCGGAATCCCGGATCGGCATTTCTCTGACTGCCGGCTTGGATTGCCGGATGATTATGGCTTGCCTGCCGAAGGGGAGAGAAAAGCCGGTTTGCTACACTTTTTCAGGAGAAAAGCGAGACACTCTGGATGCTCGACTGGCGGGACGGGTGGCAGAGGTATGTGGCCTGGAACATGAGATTCTCCGCCTGACCGCGGATTTTTTCTCAGACTTCGCGTCACACGTCGATCGGACGGTTTACGTAACTGATGGTTCCCTCGGAAGTTTGGGTGCTCATGAAATTTACTTGAACAATCAAGGTCGCGCGTTGTCTCCGGTGCGCCTAACAGGTGTTTTCGGTGGCGAAATCCTGAGAGGAGTGTCCATGTTTAAGCCGCTTCATCTTGCACACCGGTTAGTTAATCCGGACCTGGTCGAGACCGTAACTTCTTGCACGCGCCGGTGGTCGCCTGACGGTGAGCATCCTGTAAGCTTTACAGCCTTCCGGGAGATACCACAGAAGCGGTTCGGAACTCCGGCGGCAAGCCGTTCGCAGGTCACCTTCCGGACCCCTTATCTTGATAACGAAATCGTCGCGCTTGCCTATCGAGCTCCGGAGAGCCTTCGAGGGTCACTTCTTCCAGCTTGGTCGCTTGTTGAGGGCAACAGCCAAGTTCTGAGCCGCATTCCTACCGACATGGGGGTAGTGGGGAAGGCCAACGGGTTAGGGATGGCGCCAAGACGCATCCTTTCCAAGGCTGTTTGTAAGCTGGACTATCTTTACGCCGAAGGGTTGCCGCACTGGCTGTCCTCGTTCGATCGTCTCTTTGATCTGGTTGATTCCGGTGCAAGGCTTTTCGGATGGCATAAATTCTTGCACTACCGGAGATGGTTCAGACGAGAACTGGCTGACTATATCGCGGGGGTTCTCAAAGAGGTGCAGACCCGTCGCAGCGCCTTCTGGAATTCCGGTTTTCTCGAAATCCTGGCTCATGAACATATAAATGGTCGCAGGAATTACGTGCGCGAAATCGACGCGGTAATCACGCTCGACGCCGTTGAAAGGCTTCTTTTTCATGACCTTCCTCGCGGACCAGAAGAGCTAGCGCCGGCCGTTTTACGCGCAGCCACCAACTCCGATTTAGCAATACAGCGGCAGGCAAGTCACCCCGCAAAGCTCAGCTGACCGCTCGAGATAACGATTATGGCGATAATTTGCCGCAAATACAACCTTTTGTTTATAATGACTCCAAGGACAGCGTGTACAGCAATTGGGGAGCTGCTTTGCGAGCGCTTTGGCGGGGAATTCATCCCTTCTGATGATATTCTGGACTCGCGTGGCCTGACCGTTGTCGATAAAAAGCACAGCACTCTGTCAGATCTCATCAAGCATAAAATTCTAACTATGGACGAAGCCAGGTCCCTGCTGAAGGTAGCGGCCGTTCGCAATCCATTTGACAGTCTCGTATCGCTATATTTCAAGCAGCGCTCGAAATACCAGCCGCTCCTTGGCGATCCCGCTTCCTGGGTGAATCGCCTTCCCGAATACGCCAAGAATATGAGATACGCCCGAGCGCATTCGTTCAATCGCTGGGTGCTCAGAGTATCTTACAGGAAACTTATCAAGAGGTTCTTCGGATTTCGGCCCTCCATGTTTGCTGACCATACCCGCGGCGTGGACGTGGTGATGCGATATGAGAGCATTGAGGCGGATTTAAGTGAGGTATTCAGAAAAACAGGAATGGGCTCTAAAGCAGACATACCCGTGGTGAACCGAACCAATGAAAGGGTCAACTGGGATTATAGGCCTTGCTACTCTCGCGTTGCGGAGCTCGCAGTGACGCTTGCGTATTCTGGAGACCTAGAGATGTACGGTTATAGATTCTGACTGTGTGGATTCTCTTTAAACTGGAACCGACCTTTCGCTATAGCTCTTCTAGCTAAGTCGGTCCAAGGAGCTGCCCAACAAAATTCGCTCCATGGATAACTCCACGATGAAGGTGTTGATCATTAAACTGGGAGCAACGGGGGATGTAGTTCCGAAGCGACGCCATTAATACAGTTTGGGTTTCCGCTTTGCTGGTGAGTCATACTTGCTGCCGGAACCGATCGAGACCGCGCTATCAGGCGATGTTGCCATAGTAGCCGATGCCGGCCTCATTTGGTCGATGAAAAAGTGGGCTTATTATGACGAGGTGAGGCAGCAGGGTGAGAATCACGGTCTAACCGTAAATGTGCTGCCGCAACGGGTGTCGTTGCTTAAAAATTTGTCCGATGTCCGAAACCACTGCTGCCTGGTTGAGGGTGACAGTCTCCCCATTTGCTGTGAAAAAAAGACCTTTCAATGACTTTTAAAATGGGAGAAAAGTTTGTCTAGGAAGAGCAATTTCGTACACAGGTGTCCGCCAACCTTTCTGGGAATTGGTTCCTTGCGGTGCGGCTCAACTTGGCTCTACAACGTCTTGAAGTGTCATCCGGATATACGATTAAGCGATCCTAAGGAAATGGATTTCTTTTTTATGCGTCGGATGCTGCAGCACGATCTAGACTGGTACGAAGCACACTTCGAATCAGAGGATGGACTTGGCCCGAGGCCAGTCCGTGGAGAGATTTCTATTCTGACATTGCGCCACCCTATCGAACGGGCTTGGTCTCAAGCGCTCTTCGAATTTGGATATCTGGACAATAGGGATGTCCGCAAAGTTAGTTCAATTGAACTTGTGCGTCAAGTCGAGCGGGCTCGCAACAGACTGTCTTCGGATTACCGTCGCACCATAAAAATCTGGTCCAACGCGTTTGGACGGGATGCAGTGCATATCGATTTCTTCGATCGGCTTCGCGATGATCCAGAGGACTACGTCAATGGCGTTCTACGACATATCGGGGCCGGGACCCCGTGGGTTCTCCCGGCGAAATTGATGAAGAAAAAGGTGCATGCAACCATTAGCCTCGTTGGGCACAACCGTGAGATTCCGGAGGTGGTCCAATGGTACATTGCAGATCGGTTGCTGGAGCCCACCGAACGCTTGAATGAGCTTCTGGAAGGCCGGGTTTCGAGCTGGGTGGACGAGATGCGTACAATTCGGGGTAAGACACGACTAAGCTGGCGCATTCTAAGGGAAGTAAATCTTACCGTGCTCTCACTTCCGGAAAGATTGGCTTACGACGCTTACCACATAGGTCTTGATGTCAGACTTTGGTGGCGTTGGCGGCACCTCCAAAGATCGTACTTCTCCGATGGCGACCGTTCAGGGATAAACTGAGTGGGCCTCGAGCAACAGGCAAGTGTTCCACAAAGGATTTTATTTCGGCGTACTATCGTGAAGAACCAGGGCGCTTAAATGAAATGCTTGGATTTGAAGTGCCCTGGCCATCGACTCGCCCTGCGGTCGCCGGAAGTGAAGCTAGCTCTTAGCGGGCCGATTAGACCAAATCTGTGAACGCCGGTTCAACAACTGTTGGGTCAATGCTGCCGATAACTATTGGATCAGTACTGAGTAAGGTAAGTCGACAAGCTGTAGTCGTGTTGCTGAGCAGGGGCGCGTCAGTCCTTTTAGCGATAGCCTCGACGATTCTTCTTAGCAGACTTCTCGGCACCGCCGGGCTCGGGCAGTTCCGGCTTGGCTCAGTGGTCGTGCAACTTCTGACTACCTTTTGCCTGCTCGGATTGGATGGGGGATTGCTACGATACCTCCCAGTCTTAGAAACCCATGGAGGAAACGGCAGTAGAACTCTGCTGGCTCGAAGCAGCCGTGTCGTGATTGCGATTTCGCTGGCTCTTTCCGTGGCTCTCCTGTTGGGGGCGCCAGCCCTGGCGACGTATTATTTCCATTCCCCGGGAATGACGAACGTCTTGCGTGTATTTAGTTTACAGGTCCCGGTCCTGGTCCTGTTTAGGTTCCTTTCCAGCGCAGTTACGGCGGCCAAACGCGTCGATTTTGCGTCGAGAATCACGAATATCCTTTCTCCAGCAATCTTCTTAGCCTTGCTGGCACTGATTGGATTCGTTCACCCAGGGCTTTACGGCACGGTTGCGGCCCGCATTCTCGCGCAGCTCGCCGCGGTTCTTTGCCTAGTCTTATTCGTAATGCGACGCTACCCAAAGGTTCCCAAAATCGAGCCCGTAGCAGATAATATCTTTGGGCAATATCTTCGGCTTTCAGTGCCTCTGTTTTTTATCGGAATAGGCTATCAGCTTTTGAATCAGATGGATACAATAATGCTAGGTCACTTTGCCAGCGAAAGAGATGTGGGAATTTATTCAGTCGCCGTCAAGGTGTCTTCTTTCGTGCTGCTTGGACTCGGAATTGTGCTTCCGATCGTGGGGCCGTTGTTTTCGCAGTTCTCTGAAACGCGTGACCACGAGTTGACCGAGGCATTGTTCAAGACTGTCACAAAATGGCTGTGCTATTCTGGTCTTATTATATTCGCTTGCATCGCGATTTTTCGAGTTGAACTACTACATGTTTTTGGGAAAGGTTTCACAGCGGGCGCTACCGCCTTGCTGATTCTTGCAGCGGGGCACCTCGCTAACGTAGTTACAGGCCCCACTGGGATTCTGCTCACGATGACGGGCAAACAAAAATGGGAGCTCGCCAATACAATTTCGATGGTAGCATTCAATTTCCTACTCAACCTTGTTCTTATCCCAACAATGGGACTAATTGGTGCCGCAATCGCGACGGCCGTTAGTATTGCTACAATTAATGGCCTTAAGCTCGTCCAGGTTTATATACTGTTCGGTTTGCGAGCCCACAATCTGAAATACCTTAAGGGCGTTTTCGCAATTGGCGGAGCTGGGTTGATTGGATACCTGCTGCGCAGCTGGTTATCTAATGTCGGCTACAGTCCCT
>VBQB01000240.1:5308-16765 GCA_005887855.1 Verrucomicrobiota bacterium
CCATAAGGGCCTTGCTGAGGCGGCAATCAGATGTTCCGGTTTTGTCCGCGGGGAAAGCACCCGAGCAGCGCTTCTATTAATAGTTCGACAGATTCCGATTGTGAACACCTTAATCGTCAAGGTTGGTGCTACCGGTGACGTCGTGCGGACGACGCCGTTGCTAAGCCGGCTAAAGGGGCAAGTTACATGGCTAACGGCGTCTAAAAATACCGTTTTGCTTGAGGGTTTGAATTGTGATCTACGCTGCTTTTCTTGGGAAGAACGCGCGAAAGTGTCGAACAACCACTATGATTTAATCATAAATTTGGAAGACACTCTCGATGTTGCAGAGTTTCTGAAAACGGTGCCGTGCGGCGAGACCTTCGGCGCCTACGTCGATTCCGACGGCTCATTGCGCTACACGGAAAATTCCCAGCGCTGGTTCGACCTAAGCCTCATCAGTGCTCACGGAAGGCTGAGAGCAGACAAGCTAAAATTTCAGAATCGACACACCTATCAAGAGCTCGTCTTTGACGGTCTTGGCTTTCGCTTTGCTGGTGAGACATATTTGCTGCCGGAACCGATCCAGACCGGGCTATCAGGCGATGTTGCCATGGCAGCCGATGCAGGGCCAATCTGGCCGATGAAAAAGTGGGCTTATTATGACGAGCTGAAGCAGCGGCTTGACAATCACGGTCTAACCGTGAATCTGCTGCCGCAACGGGCGTCATTGCTTGAACATTTGTCCGATGTCCGAAACCACTGCTGTCTGGTTGGGGGTGACAGTCTTCCAATGCATTTCGCCCTCGGAACGGGTAAGCGATGCGTCACTCTCTTTACCTGTACTAGCCCGTGGGAAATCTACGGCTATGGCGTGCAGAGAAAAATTGTTTCTCCAGTTCTCGAGGAATTTTTTTACCAACGCGGATACGACACTCGTGCAACAACGGCTATAAGCGTGGATGAAGTGGAAAGTGCGGTTCTCGCGCAACTCGAAGCTGCCGCTGCCTCAGTTGCCAATCATATTAATGTCAAATGAGCCACGGAACACATTCTGAGAGACTGGAGTATCCAGTGCCTGAGCTGGGAGCTCAGAGGACAAAAGTCAGAGGTCAGAGATCGGAGTCCGTCCAAAGCTTGCTCGCCGCGGCGGGTCCTGCGATCGCGCATGTGGCGCTCCTGACGGGCGGTGGGGATAAGCCTTACGCGCTCGGCATGGCAGCCGCACTGACCTCGGTAAGAATATACGTTGATTTTATCGGCAGCGACGACCTGAACGTGCGGGAGCTGCTCAATGATCCCCTCGTGAATTTTCTTAATTTGCGAGGAGACCAACGCCCGGAAGCAAGTCGAATGGCGAAGGCGCTAAGAGTCTTGAGCTACTACGTAAGGCTTATTCGCTATGCGGCGACTGCAAGGCCGAAACTGTTCCACATCTTGTGGAATAACAAGTTCCAGTTCTTTGATCGCACGTTCTTGATGCTTTATTACAGAATGCTCGGAAAGAAAATCACCTTCACTGTCCACAATGTGAATGCTGGTAAACGGGATTTGAACGATTCGTGGTTCAATCGGCTTTCATTGAAAATTCAGTATAACTTGAGCGACCACGTCTTCGTGCACACCAATGGGATGAAACAGGAACTTATCTCGGACTTTTGTATTCCCGAAGGCAAGGTGAGCGTTATTCCATTTGGGATTAACAACACGGTTCCAAGCACCAGCTTGTCGAGCGCAGAGGCAAAACGACAACTGGGCATTAGCGGAGGCGATAAGACCTTGCTGTTTTTTGGAAATATTGCATCTTACAAAGGACTCGAATACTTGATCCCTGCTTTTGCGGAACTCTCAAATAAAGATCGAAGCTACCGACTGATTATCGTGGGAAAACCCAAAGGATGGGACGGCTACTGGAAGCAGATCCACCAGGGGATTGCGCGCAGCGGGATCCGTGATCGGGTGATTCAGAGGATTGAGTACATTCCGGACGAAGAAACGGAATTATTCTTCAAAGCGGCCGACGTTCTGATCCTGCCATACACCCACGTGTTTCAGAGCGGCGTGCTTTTTCTTGGATATGGCTTTGGATTGCCTGCCATCGCCTCAGATGTGGGGACCTTGAAAGAGGAAATCATTGAAGGTCAAACCGGTTTTGTGTTCAAGCCACAGGATTCATCCGATCTGGCCAGCAAGGTCGACGAGTATTTCAAGAGCGAATTATTCCGCGACCTCGAAACCCGACGGGCGGAGATTAAGGCCTACGCCAACGGGCGCTATTCCTGGAGCAAAGTCGCTATGATAACTGCCGCGACTTACTCGAGACTTCTGGCGTCTGATTTCTGACTTCTCACCTCCGACTTCTCATGGCACCTCGTTTCCATCCTAATTCCGGTTTACAACGCTGAGCGCTGGATCGCGAACACGATTGACTTAGCGCCCGCACAGGCATGGCCCAGAAAAGAGATCATCGTCGTTGATGACGGCTCCGCCGATCAAACGCTTCAAATGGCACGACAGTTTGCTTCAAAAAATGTTTCCGTTGTCGCGCATACGCAAGATGGGGCAGAACCTGCACATGCCGCCCGCGACTTGGCTCGTGCCTCGCGAATTGACTCAAGCTGCCGGACCTTGGGACACCCGGCTATCTTTGGATGGATGACGGAGAATATTTTTGCCGGGTCATCTTGGCGAGCGATGCTACCCGATTTGTGTCTGATTCATCAGTTAAGATGAACGTTGAAAATCTTCAGGAGCTTGCCAGTGGAATGTCATCTAATGGTTTGGCGGGGTCAGCTGCTCCGGGCGACGGACGAAGACGACAATCAAGAGCACTTTAAACAGACCATCTCCTGACAAACCTTAGGGGGCGGTCCGATGTTTAGAAAGGAACCCATGAAAGAAAATACGATGGTGAAAAATGACAGCAATAACTATAAGTATGTTTTTGTCTGTGGTCTGCAGCGAAGCGGCACGAGCCTCTTAGGTCGCAATGTTGCGAGACTGGAAAACTGCACCGGCTTCAAGAATACCGGTGGATTACAAGATGAGGGACAATATCTACAAGACGTTTATCCATTGGAATGGGACATGGGTGGTTCCGGCAGGTTCGGATTCGATCCTCGCGCACACCTGACAGAAACATCGAGTCTACTAACGGCCGAAAACGTGGCGAGGCTCCGGGCGAGTTGGCATTCGCATTGGGATAACACTAGGACTATCTGCGTCGAGAAAACTCCTAGCAACCTTCTCAAGACGCGCTTTCTGCAAGCAGCATTCCCCAACAGCTACTTCATTCTTATCAAGCGCCATCCGGTGGCGGTGAGTATGGCCACCCAGAGATGGAAGGTTAGCATCACATCGCTACACAGGATGTTTGAACATTGGCTGCATTGCCATGAGATTTTTGAGCAAGACAAGAAATATTTGAAGCACGTATATGAGTTAGCCTACGAAGATTACATCGAGAACTCTGCCAAATGCCATGAGGAGATCGCTGCATTCCTTGGCACGCGCCCTCCGACTCCCCCAAGGGAAGACAGCTTTCGTTACGTCACTCAGTTGCGTGACCGCTTGCGTGTTCCGGAATGTGCGATGGAAGACGTGACCGGTGTGCACAATAAGAAATATTTTGACCGGTGGTCCAATTGCCTTACAGCCTCGCTGTTCAGGGGTTACTACCGATATATTGCCAGGAAGTATGAGCTCAGGTTTAGGAAGTACGGCTACACTTTGATCAAAGGATTTGGCAAGAGCGAGCAAGCGCTGAATTCGGCAAGCCGCATTTCCGCTGTTGTTGGTCCTGTGTATTGTCTCGGGGCGGATGTTAGCGCCTTTTTATGGCGGTCTGTGATACGGACGAGGGGGTATACAAAGGGAAGAGTTAAGGCAATGCTACCGGAGTTTGTTCTAGCAAGAATTAGGCAGGCTCGAAAGAGTTTGTCAGTAAAGGGAGAGCGAATATAACTTTAACAGCGAGTTATTCTATAACCTGGAAAGCCGGCGGTCCGACATCAAGGCCTTTGCCAATGAACGGTATTCCTGGCATAAGGTGGCCGCAATAATAACGAGTGTGTACTCACGTTAACTTCTACCAAATGAAACCATTAGTTTCGATTCTGATCACTGCGTACAATGCGGAGGATACAATAGCCTATACGCTTGAATCCGCGATTGCCCAAACGTGGCAGCGCAAAGAGATCATCGTGGTGGATGATGGCTCGACAGATTCGACCGCTGAAGTGGCAGGGAGATTCAAAGAGGTCAGGGTAGTATCCACAGAGAACTACGGCCTGTCAGGCGCCCAGAACAATGCCTTTCCGCTCAGCCAGGGCGATTACATTCAGTACCTCGACGCGGACGATCTTCTGGCTCCGGACAAAATCGAGCGACAGCTTGCTGCCCTACGCGAGCTCGACAGCAAGCGAGTGTTGCTTTCGTCTCCGTGGGCACCGTTCTACTACCGAACCCGCCATGCCCGATTCGTCCGCAATTCACTATGGCAAGATCTTTCCCCGGTCGAGTGGCTCTTGAGGAAGATGGGCGAAAACATTCACATGCAGAACGCAGATCAAGACGGCGAATATTTTTGCCGTGTGCTCTTGGCATCCGAAGGTACACGCTTCGTACCCGGAACCGGGATTTACTACCGAGCGAGCGGCGCCAACCGGGTAAGTTTCATAGGCAATTCAGATAAGAAGAAGGATTCGCTTCTTCTTACGATGAAGTTGCACATTCAGTATCTTCGCTCGCTTGAAGAGAGCGAACGTGTCCGAAAGGCTTGCCTGGCGTACATTCAGCTTCGGTATGGCAATCAATTCTACCTGGAACGCCCTGACTTGATGCAGGAAGCGCAACAACTTGCCGGAATGCTAGGCGGTCGATTGCAACCCCCGAAATTATCCTGGAAATACCTGTGGATTCAAAAGCTCTTTGGCTTCGCCGTCGCCAAACGGGTCCGCAACCGCTGGAACCAGTACAAATCGTCCGTGATGAGATCTTGGGACAAAGCCCTAGTTCGCCTGGAAGGCGGAAACAGGCCCCGGACACCTGGCAGCTTTCGTAGGAACTCCGCGCTTTGAACTCCCAGAAAGCTAGTCGCTGCAATGCTGGTGAGCCATCGAATCTCATGGCGACCGCAGGTGCTGAATTCTTCCTTCAGGTCACGAGTGCACGCGTAGCTCTCTAGTTTCCATGAATCACCAAGACCCTAGTGTGTTGACCAGCCGGATGGGACTACTTACTGGCAACGTAACGGTCCGCCCGACTGAGGGAAAGGAGGAGGACCTCAACCAAAAGCATTTTAAAACTGATCACCTTTTGCCGAACCTTAAGCGGCATACGATTTTGAGCGGGGCCATTACGATGTTAGCCCAAGCGGGGAGGTTTCTCCTAAAACTGGTCTTCACGGTGATCCGGGCGCGACTGCTGCGCCACGGGATCTTGGGCTTGTGGCAATGGTGACAACGGTTACAGCGACAGGTAGCCATTTATATTTCGAGACTCTGCGAGAATTAAAGAAGAACCGATGAAATAAAAGAGCGGTTATGCCAAACGACGATACGAGTAACTACAAGTATGTATTCGTGTGCGGTCTGCATCGAAGCGGAACCGGCATGCTTGCTCGCAATATTGCAAGACTGGAAGACTGCACGGGCTTCCAGAATACAGGCGTGCTCCAGGATGAGGGGCAATACCTCCAGGATGTTTACCCGCCCGACAGGGAATATGGTGGTGTGGGCGCGTTCGGCTTCGACCCGCGCGCGCACGTTACTGAAACCTCCGACCAGTGAACACGTGAAAACATAGCGACGCTTCGGGCGAGTTGGCATGCCTACTGGGACAATAGCAAAACTATTTTCGTGGAAAAAACCCCAGCAAACCTACTAATGACGCGGTTCCTGCAAGCAGGTTTTCCAAATTCGCATTTCGTTGTTATCAAACGCCATCCCATTCCGGTAGGCATGGCCGCGCAAAAGTGGAAAGTAAATGTGAAATCGCTCCACACCATGTTTGAGCATTGGTTGCACTGCCACGGACTTTATGAACAGGACAAGGAATATTTGAAACATTTATACGAGTTAAAGTACGAAGATTACGTCGAAAATCCGGACAAATACCATGCAGAACTCGCAACATTTATTGGTACACGAGTTCCGGAACGACCCAAGAAGGATCGATCTAGGACAGTGCTACAGTGGCCTAATCCGTATGGTTTATGTGTTCCCGAACGCACAATGGAAAAGGCAAGCGCGGATTATAACCAGAAATATTTCGACCGGTGGTATCATCTTCTGAGAAACTCGCCGCTCAAAGGTTATTACCGGTATCTCGCGTGGAAATATGAGCCGAAGTTTGCCACATATGGGTACTCCTTGACAAAAGGATTTGAGCTAAGTGAGGCGGTGCTTCACCACCGAGGTAAACTGTCGGATGCGATTGGCGCTTTTTACTGTCACGCGGCAGATGCTTACACTCTGATGGTACGCTCACGGATTCAGGGCAAAGCGTACATCAAGAGACAACTCAGCGCACGCTTGCCCGAGCCGCTTAAGCTCAAAATCAAACATATCCGTCGGAGACTCTCCCTCAGCAAAAACCAGCCGGACGTCGTTTGATCCTAAGGACAGAAGACAGCCGCCTTCGCCAAGACTAGGACGACAGTCCTCCATAAACTATATGTTGACTGAGACAAAAACGTATATCGGATCCGATGCAACCACAATTGTGGCTGCGACACAGCCACCGTCAACGCAAGTTTCGCGCCATTACCTAAGCAGATTGGCTCGATTTTTGGCGGTTCTGGTACAGTTCGCATTAATTGCCGTTGTCATCGACTATTGGGAGCTTGAGAGCCAACTGCTAACACGACTGATGTGGTTGGCGTTTGGCGGCTTTGTCATTCATCACCTGCTGCCGCTGCGATTTCGGCTTCCGTTTTTTGCGATGCTGTCGCTGGTGGCAGTCATCACGGGGGCCGGTCATTTCGGACCCAATGTAGGGATAGCGTGGCTGACTGGCAAGATCACAATGACGGGATTTCTCTACCACCTGTTTCCCGGTTTAACACTTATCGGGATCGGGCTTGGTTTGATCGGACTGTGTCATCTTCCGATTCGATTCGCCGCGCGCGTCGGGCTGGTGGCAGTCGCCGGCGCTGCTCTCGCTTTCTTGCGGGCGCATAGCCAGTGGTTTCCTGACGTTACCGAAATGTGGGTGATCCTTGGGTCAATGTTCATGTTCCGATTGATGAGCTATCTCTATGATCTGAAGCATCGCACCGCGCCTTTCAGCCTGTCGCGCGCCATCTCATATTTCTTTCTGCTACCAAATGTTTGCTTCCCGTTGTTTCCGGTCGTGGACTACAAGACTTTCTGCTCGACTTACTACAACGAAGACTGGCCGCGGGTCTATCAAACCGGACTCAAGTGGATGTTCCGCGGAGTAATTCAGCTATTGTTGTATCGAGCTATATACCAGTATGCGCCGCTGGACGTTTACAGGTTGTCATCTGCACTGGATGTAGCTGGATGCATGCTGGGAATGTACCTGCTCTACCTGCGTATCTCCGGAACGTTCCACCTGATCGTTGGTCTGTTGCACATGTTTGGCTTTAACTTGCCGGAAACGCACCATCTGTATCTCCTGGCTTCGAGTTTCACCGATTTCTGGCGCCGGATTAATATCTACTGGAAAGACTTCGTGATGAAGCTCTTCTTCTATCCGACACATTTCGCCTTGCGAAAAATGGGGACGCTCTGGGCGATGTCGGTGGCGACGCTGGCGACCTTTCTCGCGACCTGGCTGCTACACTCCTGGCAATGGTTCTGGATTCGCGGAAAGCCCTTATTCAACTGGAAGGACTTCTCTTTCTGGATGATCCTCGGCGTGCTCGTGCTAGTCACCGCCATTTACGAGATGACTCGGGTCCGGAAACGAACTCTTAGACCGTCACGGGTGACTCTGCGGCAACGGTTGATACTGGGATTACAAACGGCGGGAGTCTTTTCTTTGATGTGTGTTCTCTGGGCTTACTGGTCATGTCAGACGTGGGCGGAATTCCAAGCGCTGATCGATGCCGCTTCGCGACCAACCGTTCGCGAAGTGATGATCGTTTTGGGCACCCTGTTATTGATTTGCGTATGTGGCATGGTGTGGGGCTGGTCCGGCCGAGAAACCTCGGAAGGCCGAAGCACACCGGCAACTCGCGGGCCATTTTCCTTCTGGCCTTCAGCAGCCACAGTTGCAATAGGTGCCCTATGCCTTTTGACCGCACCCACCATCGCTATTCGGGCTATTCCTGGCTTCAAAAATGTGGTAGCACGGCTTCATGGGGACGTGCTGAATGCGCGCGACATGGCTCAGCAGCGCCGCGGCTACTATGAGGAGCTAGACGTCGGCCGAATGGATAACTGGCAATGGCAAGGGGCGGAAGAGCCTGAGGGATGGAGCAAGGGTAAAAAAGCTTTCTATCGCGAGCGATCCGACATTTTGCTGAAAGATCTCGTGCCATCGATGAGCACGGTTCTCGGAGGCGCGCCCTGCACGTCCAATTCCCTAGGCATGCGTGATCGCGAATACGATAAGCTCAAGCCAGTAAACACATACCGAATAGTGCTTTTAGGGGCCTCGAATGACATGGGCATCGGGGTAAAGGATGACCAGACGTACGAGAATCTCGTCGAAAATAGACTCAACTCTCGCATGCCAGACGCGCGTTATTCACACTACGAGATCCTAAATCTATCTGTCGCTGCCGATAGCGTTCTTCAAAGGGTGCTGCGTCTTGAACAGGAAGGCTTTCAGTTTCAGCCTGACGCGGCGATATTGTCGGTCACAGCAGTCGATGAGCAGGTTATCGCGTCACACATAAGAAAAGCTCTTATCCAGGGGGTCGAACTATCTCCAAGTTATCGCGAGGTGGTGCAATCGGTTGTCCGCCGAGCACATGTCGACGGGAAGATGCCGGCCGTGATGATTGAGCGTCGCTTGCAACCGTATTCCACCGAATTGTGCAGGTGGTCGTTCCAACGGTTCGCACAACAATGCACTCAACGACAAGTTCGGCCGCTAGTGATATACCGGCCAGCGCCAGCGGATTTTTCTGGTCTGGAGTCAGCTGCTCGCAGGAAAATAATTGAACTCGTCCGAAATGCCGGGCTGGAAGTCCTTGACCTGTCTCCGGCGTTCAACTCGGTGGCTGACCGCAGCTCACTGATCCTGGGCAAATGGGACGATCACACTACAGCACTTGGACACCGGCTGCTTGCTGATGAATTATACAAAGATCTGGTCCCACTGCTGTTTGGTTCGCCGAGCAAGCAGCAAATATCGCGTCTGCAAAAGCCGTGACCAATTGGACGAGCGACTGGCCGGCACTCCTAATCGAGAATCCTTTATGAACCCACAAGAAATCAAAACTACGGTGAAAACATTCATCCTTAACGAATACCTGCCAGGGGAAGACCCCGCAGCGTTGACTGACGCGACGCCTCTGATGACGACTGGAATCCTTGATTCTATCGCTGTGCTCAAGATTGTGACGTTCCTGGAGAACCAGTTCCATATCACAATCGAGCCACACGAGGCCGTCGTCGAGAACCTCAATACATTATCGGACATCGAGCGATTTGTGATGTCAAAGAAAGCTTGATTCCGCCGATGCGCACAGGCCGCACGCCGATCTTTCGTTTCACTAATTAGCGCATTTAGCCGGCAACCTTTATAACAGCGGGCAACGGGATGGCTACAAGAGCATTGCATCATCTTCTCGACACTGCCGCTTCACGGTTTCCAGATAACGTCGCGGTCGAGGAGTCCGATAGCGGTAGTATCCACTACGGTGAACTGGCACACCTTTCGGATAGATTGCGAGACCGCTTGTTCCAACTGCGGGTTGAGCCTGGCGATCGCGTGGGCATCTGTATGCGAAAATCCGCCGACGCAGTTGCTTCAATATTCGGGATCATGAAAGCGGGTGCTGCGTACGTCCCCGCAGATCCTACTAACCCAGCCTCGCGCAACGCGTTTATTTTCCACGATTGTGCAGTCAAAATCCTAATCGTCGAGGCACGGCTGGCGGAGGGGCTACGCTTAGAGTTCAGCCAAGTTGGCTTCGCTCCCGAAATGGTTGTCCTCGAGGGGACCGGAGCTGGAGCTCCGCTCACCAAAGCTCTCGACCGGCTGGACGCCGTCAGTCCGGCCTCCTCCGTGCCGAGCGCAATTCCCGAGTCATCGCGTCTGGCATACATCCTCTACACTTCAGGTTCAACTGGCCGGCCCAAAGGTGTTATGCTATCGCACGGCAATGCCGCCTGCTTCATTGACTGGTGCTCCGATGTGTTTAAGCCGAACGAACATGATCGGTTCTCATCCCATGCTCCATTTCATTTCGATCTGTCGATTCTTGACATCTATGTGTCGCTTAAACACGGCGCTACCCTGGTGCTGGTCGAGGAACAACTGGGTAAAGAACCTGCGCGACTGGCGCCTTGGATTGCCGAGAAGAAAATCACCGTCTGGTACTCCGCTCCATCGATCTTGAGCCTGCTGGCACAGTTCGGAAAGCTGGACCAGCACAATTATTCTTCGCTTAGACTCGTGTTGTTCGCTGGCGAAGTCTTTCCGATCAAATACCTAAAACTATTGAAGTCTTTAATGCCGCATCCTCGGTATTTCAACTTGTACGGTCCAACGGAGACCAACGTCTGCACGTTTTATGAGGTGCCGCACTTGATTCCCGGGTCTCAAATCGAACCGGTCCCCATCGGCAGAGCATGTTCATACTGCGAGCCGCTTGTGGTCAATGAAGCCGGCACCGAGGTCGTACGCGGAGCCGAGGGAGAGTTATGCATCGCTGGCCCTAGTGTATTGGAAGGATATTGGAATCTACCGGAAAATACCGCCAAGGCGTTCCTGGCCGGTCGCGACACCCGCTGGTATCGAACGGGCGACATCGTTGTCGAACTTCCGGACGGCAACTATAAATTCCTAGGGCGACGCGACCGCATGATCAAGAAGCGCGGGTATCGGATTGAACTGGGTGAGATCGAGGTAGCGCTCTATCGGCATCCGGCCATCAAAGAAGCCGCGGTGCTAGCCTTTCCAGATATCGACGGGGTCCCGGTCAAGGCATTCACAAGTTCACGCGACGGATCGAAATTGTCGGTCATCGAGCTAAAGAAATTCTGTTCCGAGAATCTGCCGCTCTATATGGTTCCCGACCTCTTCTGCTCCCTTGAGTCGCTGCCGAAAACTTCGACGGACAAGATCGATTACCAGAAGCTCAAGAGTATGAAGTGAGACCGAGCGCCCGGCAATGATGTGAAAATTCTCGTTCCCACCAAGCGTGTTCCTTCGATTGACGAAGGAGTCCGCATCTGTCCAGACGGATCAGGAATCGAAGACGCAGCTCTAGCGTATATCATTAATCCATTTGACGCCATCGCGCTTGAAGAAGCCCTGCACATCCGCGAGCAGCGT
>VBQB01000422.1:0-1847 GCA_005887855.1 Verrucomicrobiota bacterium
CGCTTGGAAACTTTCCAGGCTTATATGCTACCCGCACGCAGCAGATTAATGTCAGCCATACCTCGACCCTCGGCTCATCGGCGGTGAACGAATTCCGCTTCAGCTACTTCCGCGAAGGCCAGCTCAAATTCGATACTCCCACAAGAACTAATGCCATCCAGGATTCGTGCGGGAGCGGTGCCGCCAAAGCCTTCTGCTTTACCGGCCAAACCGACACGCCGCTCCTGGACGCCAGCGGCAACTGCCTGTCTACAGGAGCTCCACCCTCAGGTACTCCGCCCTGTCCAGCCAATCCTGACTTCGGTCTCCACAGT
The DNA here is from genome assembly GCA_005887855.1 of Verrucomicrobiota bacterium. The sequence goes on from VBQB01000422.1 coordinate 315, forward strand.
GGATTGGGCGCAAGCAAGGAAGGCGTGCCATTCATTCAGCTCAACGGTGGCTTTTCAATCGGCAATAACGCCGGCGGGCAATTGCCGCAGGTCGGTAACACTTTCCAATTCAGCGATAACTACAGCAAGATTATCGGCAATCACAGTTTTAAGTTCGGTGGGGACTTCCGTCACCAGAAGTTCGATCAGCTTCTCTACTTTGACGTAAACGGCTGGCTTACCTTTAACAGCGACCCGAACATTTGCCCGCCGGTAAACCCGCCTGCGAATTGCTCCCCGATTAGCGGCGATGATGTGGGCTCCGCCAGCATCTACCCGAACTATTTGCTTGGATTGGGCAACAGCCTCATCCAAGGTTCGGCTCAGCATGAATTGGTTCGCAGTAAATCCGTTTACTTGTTCGCCCAGGATAGCTGGAAACTCAAGCCCAACCTGACGCTCAACTATGGCTTACGCTGGGAGGTCAATACCCCCTTGGCGGACATAGGTAAGAAAGTGCAAACCTTCCGGCCAGGACAGCGTTCTACGATCTATCCTTGTGGCGACGCCGCTGGTGTTACTCCCATCGGCCTCGTGTTTCCGGGTGACAAGGGTATTCCGAACGGTCTGACGCAAACCTACTACAAATCTTTCGCTCCTCGCCTGGGCCTAAATTGGAGTCCTGGCGCCCACGATGGCTGGCTCTCCAGGTTGACTGGCGGCCCCGGCAAGATGAGCATCAGCACAGGCTTCGGCATTTTCTACAATCCCATCGAACAGCTCGTTCTCGAACAGTTCAGTGCAGAGCCTCCCTTTGGCGGCAGCAACTTCATTGGCTCCCCGTTCCTCCAGACACCCTTTGTCGACCAGGCCGGAGATGTTTTTCCTAATCCTTTCACCGGAATATTGTCGCCGCCGCGAATCCAGCCTTTGGATTGGTCGGGATTCCTCGGCAGCGTCTATTTTGGCCAGTTCCCCGCGCACATGCGCACGCAGTACACGGAACAGTACAACCTGACCATCAAACGCGAGCTGCCCGGCAACATGCTGATGCAAGTCGCCTACGTCGGAACGCAGGGGCATCGTCTCCTGGCAACTTACGAAGCGAATCCAGCCAATCCGTATACTTGTCTTGACCTGGGGAATCTAGGGCAAGGGTGCGGTCCATTTGGCGAGGACTCTATTTATTCCTTCATGCTCAACCCGGGAGAAAGTATCCGCTTGCCGTATGCTCCCGGTGGACCGAACGGGCAGAACATTCCGTGCCCCATCGTTGCCGACCCTACCGGAGCGTGTATCGTCAGCGTGCCGGCAAACGGTGCGGCAATTCCCATCACGATAGCTGGCACTCGCCGTTATTCCTCTCCGCTCTGCGACCCTCTCACGGGCGCGGGCTGTCCTGTTGAAGCCGGCGTACCCGTCTTCTCCGGTATCTTCAGCGAAGACACCATTGCTCATTCGAATTACAACTCTTTGCAGGCTATGTTCGAAAAGCGCTTCTCTCACGGCCTGCAATTCCAGGCCTCCTACACTTTCAGCAAGTCACTGGACAAC
>VBQB01000422.1:2027-3221 GCA_005887855.1 Verrucomicrobiota bacterium
CTTTGACTTCGAGGAGCCGGGTCAGCCGAACTTCAGTCCCGGGGCGAAGTTCAAGACGGTCAATCCGCGCAACACCGTTTGTGCCGCCGGCACGGGTCCCCTGGCGCAGGCCCTCGACCCAACCGCCGGCGCTTGCCAGCCCGTTACCGGTTTTACCTTTGATCCCAACATCTTTACGAACTCTACCGTTCCGCTAGGTACCATCGGCAATGCGCCGCGCTCCATTTGCTGTGGTCCAGGAATCAACAATTGGGATATGAGCTTCTCGAAGGGGACCAGGCTGGGCGAACGATTCCAGATGGAATTTCGTGGCGACATTTTCAACGTCTGGAACCATGCGCAGTTCTACACCGTCGATGGCAACATCTCCAATATAGGCGCCACCTTCGGCCAGGTGTTGCATGTCCGCGATCCGAGATTGGTGCAATTTGCGCTGAAGTTCCACTTTTAGCATCTGCGCGGGGATTTACAGTTGCTAGGCGAGGCTCGCAAGGGCCGCGTCTTCACGGGTGAGATAATGGATTCACGGCTTTAAACTGACCGCAGGGAACAGACCTGCCATCCACGGAGCAGCATCATGCACGAGGCACTACAGAAAGAACTGGCCACGTACGAAAAGCGCACGCCGAAATCCGCTGCCGCGCACAAGCGCGCCCTGGAACGAATTCCCCTGGGCGTTGCCAGCAACTACCGCCATTACGAGCCTTATCCGATCTTCGTGAAAGACGGGAAAGCCAGCCGGATTCACGACCTCGACAGCAACGAATACATTGATCACAATCTCTGTTTCGGTGCGCTCATGGCCGGGCATTGCCATCCCGCCGTGGTCAAAGCCGTCGAGCAGGAGCTCCATCGCGGCACCACCTTTGGCATGCCGCACGATCAGGAATGGGAACTCGCCGAAGAAATTTGCAAACGCTATCCCGTCGAAATGGTGCGTTTCGGTTCCAGCGGTACCGAAGTGACCATGCACGCCTGCCGCATCGCCCGTGCCGCTACCGGTCGCGACAAAATCCTGAAGTTTGAGGGCTCGTATCACGGTCTGCACGACACGGCCCTCGTCAGCGTCAAGCCCAAGGCCGAAGATTACGGCGATCCCGACGCGCCCACGAGTGTTCCCGGAGGTGCGGGCATCCCGAAAGCCTCGCTCGCCAACGTGGTTGTCGCCGCCTTCAACAATCTCGGCAGCGTCGA
>VBQB01000241.1 GCA_005887855.1 Verrucomicrobiota bacterium
GACTGGAAACACTTCGGTCGCTGGGCCAGATCTTCTGCAGTGACGCCCTTAGTAGCAGGCCTGCTCACGGCTCTTTATATCTACGGCAAGACACACGGCCCACGCTCGCTTGTAAGGTTCGACGCTTATCGGCCGAGATATTCCTGGAGCACATTCGTGACGACCAACACACAGTTCGTTAGCGAATTGTTCTACCGATTCCCTCACCACGTCATCTCGTACACGGCCCTGCTTGTCTTGTGGGCGCTTGTTTTTATTTATGCTTTCCTACGACGGGATCGCGTGCTTCAGCTGATGGCATTTTGGGTCGTCGTCGTGCCTCTGCCGATAGCGTTCATTGTGCCGATTCGTGGAGGCGCGTGCCTTTACCTTCTTTTGTTCGGATGGGCGATGATGCTTGCCAAGCTTGCATCCGATTTAATCACGCTGATATCCAAGTCTTCGATGTTAATTGGCCAGACTGCTGGCGTGGGCGCGGCGATAGGCGCAATCATTGGTGGCACAGCCACGGGTCGTGTTCGCGGCGCGGCGATCGGGGCGGCTGCAGGTGCCGCGGCCGCTAAAATGCCTCCTTCAATTTTTAGAATTGTTGCGGCGTTCATAGTGGCATTTTCTCTCGCAAGTTTCACTCAGAGGGAAAATCAGCGCGTTAAGAGGCGCTGGCCCAACTTAGGGCAAAAAACATCTCATGTTATCCAAGCATTCCGTTCCTTAGATCTCCATCCAGCGCCCGGCAGCACGATCTTGCTGACGGGAAATCCTTTCGGAGAAGAGTGGTATCCATGGTTCATCGCTTCTCTGGTTTGGAATGATCATTCCCTGCGAATTTGGCTGGAGGATAAACACCAACTCACGCCACGGCAGTTGGCAAACGTCAACTACGTCATTTCGCTCAGCGAATTCCAAGCCAAGATTGTTCGTGCCCCCGAGTTATAGCGTTGCATCGACTAAGCGCTATGATGTCCCTCGTCAGGATGCCTGCGCAAGTTATCGAAATCAGTGGTGCGCTTCGCGTCCAAGTGGACAAAATCATCGTCAGGGAGAAGGAGGATCATCCATACTGGAAGCTCGGTCGAGCGCATAGACACATTGCCAGATCACTACATCGACACGTCCCGGATGATTTCAGTCGTTACGAAGACGTTACACGCCCGAATGTTACATGCATCTTAAATATTTTATCGAACTCGAAAGCCAGTTGTCGAAGAAAGCGCAACGGATAGAGGCAATCGGCTGGTTTTGATTATTTATGAAACCGAAGGCGGCAATCTCGATGCTCGGAATCGCGTCGCCTTTGTTGATTGCGTCACTGCCGAGGACCTCGAAACGATGAATCTTTATCCGTGTCATCCGCAGCATGCCCGCCGTTGCGGGTAATCCGCGGCGGTCCTCTTCTAGACTCAGCGTCCTCCCCGCCTTTGTGGTTGAACCGCTGCGCGTGCTTTTCTGTTATTGGCAGATTTGTCTTGCCAAGCCGGCGGAATTTTTCGCACAGTTCTACCTAACAAAACCTGAATTGGCGGAGAAGGATTGTTCCCCGGGCAGCTTTCTCCCTCTTTCAGAGCGGCCGTCACAAAATTAATCCACCGGGAAAAAGAAGGAAAGCTTAGCATATATGAAAACAACAACGCCACCTGTTAGAAATTCGATGAGCCATTCGGCCCGCGACTGCCGTCCGGTCCCAACACTTCTCATTCTGCTTATGCTCGCCTGCTTTGCGCTTGCGCCCGCCCCAAATGCTTTCGGGGTTCTCCCAGCACCCGACGGGGGCTATCTCGGCAATAACACTGCTGAGGGGACTAACGCCCTTCTTAGCCTCACCATCGGGGCCAACAATACGGCCGTGGGTGCAAATGCGCTCCTGAAAACTACTAACGGCAGTTACAATGCAGGGTTTGGTTCTCGGGCGCTGGAAAACAACATCCACGGAACTTTAACATGGCCGTCGGGACCCAGGCACTCTTCAACAATACCGGCAGCGCCAATCTGGCCGTTGGTTTTCGCACCCTCTTTTTCAACACCACCGGCCACAACCTCACCGGGATTGGCGCTGGAGCGCTCTATAAAAACACCACCGGCATCTTCAACACGGCCATTGGTGCTGGTGCGCTCAATAGCAACACCACCGGCGCCTTCAACACGGCCATCGGTGACAGTGCGCTCTTGAGCAACACCACCGCCAGTGGCAACACCGCTACCGGTTATCAAGCGCTCACTAGCAATAGTGTCGGCGGCATCGAGAACGTGGCCAACGGTTATCAAGCCCTCTTTCACAACACCAGCGGCCACTTCAACACGGCCGTTGGTTATCAAGCGCTTTTCAGTAACATCGGCAACATTGGCGGCGCCGCCAACACCGCCATTGGTGACAAAGCGCTATTTAACAACATTTCCGGCAGCGGCATTACGGCCATCGGTTTTGGCGCGCTTTTTCTCAACACCAACAGCGACAACACGGCCATCGGTTTTGACGCGCTTTTGAACAACACCACCGGCTTCAACAACATCGCCTTAGGAGCTCAAGCCGGCCAGAATATCACCATAGAAAATAACAATATCGATATTGGCAACTTTGGTGTTAGTGGTGACTCCGACACCATCCGGGTCGGCAGCACGCAGACAAGCACATTTATCGCAGGCATTTTTGGACAGGCCAGTGCCGGCGGCGCCACCGTTTTTCGTAAATAGTTCGGGGAAGCTTGGCACGAGCGTTTCCTCGGCGCGTTTCAAGCAAAACATCCAGGATATGGGAGATAGCAGCCACGCGCTCTTGGCGCTGCGGCCGGTGACCTTCCACTATAAACCGGAGCTTGATCCCGATGGGATCGCGCAATTTGGCCTCGTGGCAGAAGAAGTGGAAAAGATCAATCCCGCTCTGGTGGCGACGCCGACGGAAAGCCTTATACTGTGCGTTACGAGGCGGTGAACGCGATGCTACTCAACGAATTCCTCAAAGAGCATCGGAAAGTCCAAGAATTGAAGGCAACTGTCGCGCAGCATGAGAAGGACTTTCAATCCAAACTCGTGGGGCAGCAGAAGCAAATTGAAGCCCTGACCTCTGGCTTGGAGAAGGTGACCGCCCAGCTTGAAGTAAAGAAACCCGCACCGCGAATCGCCTCGAACGACCAGTAAAGGAGTAGAGGTGTATTGGCGTGTGTCCTCACGCGCAATCTCGGAGTTTTGCGGCTGGGGACAGCCGCCGCGGTCAACGCCCGCGGCTACAACAATCAGCCGATACGCTTTCAGCAGCGTGGCGGTTTTTTTGTTTTGCTCGAAGAGCGATACGCGTGAAGTGTCGAACCGATCTCCTTCATAACATCGCTGCGAACGTTATTGAATCATGACCACCAAGGAAAAATCCATCGAAGAGCGAATCGATCGGCTGCACGCGGACGGAATTGTCGATCTTCACTTTGATATGCCAATGGATTTGTACGAAAAACGCGATCGCGCAAACGTGCTGTCCGCGGATTTTTTGCCGGAACTCGAAGCAGGCGGCGTCGGCGTGCTCGGCGCGGCGATTTATATCGAAGATCGCTATATGCCGGAAATGAGTTTGCGTATAGCGCTCGATCAGATTTCTCGGCTTTACGCGGAAGTCGAAGAATGCGGGCGGTTCACGATTTGCAAAAGTTATGAGGAGATTCTTGATGCGCAGAAGGAGCGGAAGATTGCGCTGCTGATTACGATGGAGGGCGTCGAACCGCTCGGCACCGATCTAAATTTGCTTCGCGTTTTTTACGAGCTCGGTGTGCGCGCGATCGGACTTACGCATGCCAGGCGCAATGCCGCCGGTGATGGCGGCATATTCGCATCAACAGGCTCCTCGCGCGACGGCTTGACCCCGTTCGGGCGGGATGTGGTCCGAGAATGCGAAGCCCTCGGTGTGATTGTCGATCTTGCCCACATCAGCCCGGCCGGGTTCGAGGATATTCTGGCAATTGCGACCAAGCCTCCCATCGTTTCACATTCGAATGCGAGAAGGTATTACGACATCGAGCGCAACATTAGTGACGAGCAAATCAAGATGATCGGAGAACGCCGCGGCGTGATTGGCGTTAATTCCGTGCTCGTCAGCCCGAAGGAAGAAGAGAGCACGCTCGACCGTTATATCGATCACGTCGGGCACGTCATTAACCTGATTGGAATCGACGGGGTTGGCATCGGCTTCGATTTCTTCGAGTTCATCTATCGCCAGTGGCCGGAGTCAGCGAGAAAAGAGCTCGCTGCGAAATTTACGACTCCGCATTTCATTCCCGAGCTGAGCAATCATTCCCACGCGCGAAATCTCACTCACAGATTGATCGAGCGCGGCTTCAGCGACGAGGACATCGAAAAGATTCTGCGTGGGAATTGGATGCGGGTTTTCAAAGAGGTAATTTAGCAACGAAGGGCGATTTCCAGATCGCCCTCGAAGGTTGGGAAAGCCGCCGCTTCTTGGACGTGCGTTGCGGCGCGCCCCGGCGGTCGCGCCCTACCCGTAATTCCCTGATCATCAGGGCCAGCTGTTAAAAACGCTGGGCTATTGTCGCGTTGGGCTGTTTATATTTATAAGATGGCTTAAACGCTCTGCCTCTTTAACGCATCAACGCTTTAACGTTTCACCTGCTTGAAATTCATCAATCTCACGCGCCAGACCGAAATCGGCGCGAACTCGTATTATCTGGAGATCGGCGGCCATCGCCTGGTGCTCGATTGCGGGATGCATCCGAAGAACGCCGGCGAGGATGCGCTGCCGAATTTCAAGCCGATCGCAGATCGCCAAATCGAAGCCATCCTGATCTCACACGGCCATCAGGACCATATCGGCACGTTGCCAGTGCTGATGCGACGCCAGCCCGCCGCGCGTATTTTCATGACGGAAGCGACCGCGGAAATCGGCAACACTCTTTTGCATAACTCAGTCAACGTGATGACGCGGCAGCGGGAGGAGGTCGGCGCGACGTTGTATCCACTCTTCACGCATCGCGAAACCGATCGTGCGTCAGATTTTTGGCAGTGGTGCCGGCTGCGGCAACGCATCTCAATCTCCGGGGAACGTGCACCGCAGCGCGAAACAGACGCGCTGACATTCGAATTCTTCGACGCCGGCCACGTTCTCGGATCCACCGATCATGGAAAGCACGCGGGGCGATCACGCGAAGCCCGCAAATTGGACGCGCGCCGGCGAGGAGCAACGCCTAGCCGAAGCGATCGATGGCGCGTTCAATCGCGGCGGGTGCGTGCTGATTCCCGTTTTCGCGCTCGGCAAAACGCAGGAGCTGCTCGCGATGCTTCACAGGTTCCGACGCGAACAATTACTTCCGGATTTTCCAATCTATATCGGCGGTCTCAGTTCGAAGATGACCGACATATACGATCGTCGTGCGCACATCAGTCGCCGGCAACTGCCGCGTCTGCAACTCATGGAGGAAGCTGCGCCGTTCGTCCTAAATGGTCAAACCATTTACGATGCGCCCGCCCGAGCCGAACGAATTTACGCGCTCTCCAGCGGGATGATGGTGCCAAAAACTCTCTCGAATATCCTCGCGCGACGTCTGGTGGAGAATCCACAACACTCGATCTTTTTTGTAGGCTACGCCGATCCGGCATCTCCCGCCGGTCTTTTGCGGGACGCGGGCCCGAGCGGGGAAGTCACGCTCGATCCCGACGAGCCGGCGCAGCCGGTGCGCTGCCATATGAACCAATTTCAATTCAGCGCGCACGCGTCCCGCGAAGCGCTGATCGACTACGCGAAGAAACTTTCTCCCAGGAAAATCGTGCTCGTGCACGGCGATCCACCGGCTGTCGAATGGATCAGAGCGACCTTGTTGGCCACTCTTCCCGGCTCGGAAGTGATTGTGCCAACGCCGGGGGTCGAGTTGGAATTGTAGCGGCGCTCTATGAGCGCCGATCGTAAATTGTCGCGCAAAGATTAGTGCGACGGTCATAGACCGCCGCTACAGTAAAAATGAAAATTGCCTCGTGGAACATCAATTCGTTGCGCAAACGCCAGGACCGCCTTTCTGCCTGGCTCGAGACAACGAAACCGGACGTCGTTTGCTTGCAGG
>VBQB01000242.1 GCA_005887855.1 Verrucomicrobiota bacterium
CCATGAAAAAAAATAACCAAACGAGAGCGGAGTGAGCATCAGCATCATCAAGATGAGCAGTGCGAATTCGATTGCATCGCTCTCTGCTGTTCGCATTGCGCGCTCAGGTATCACTACGATAAACAGAACTCCAAGCGCCACTGCGATGCTCATGATGATCACGTTGACTGTCGCAAATTTGAAGTCCGCGAAGTTTGCATACACCGGTGTGTGCGGCGCGGAAGCGGCATCGGCGTCGACATCTCGGAGCAAGCGATTGGCGACGCCAACGAGAGATTGATTTTTCCAGGTATAGCTGCGCATTGGCCGCTGCCCCACGCCGACCACGTTGTATTTCAACATCCCGGCGCTCCACTTCTCAAGGTCGTGCCACGTTTGTTCGAGTCCGCGGAACGGCGCTGGTAACACGATAAGCAAAAATGCCAGCACCACGACAAGGCTGGCCACGGCGCTCCAGTGGCGTCGATAAATTAAATAAACAATCGCTATGATTGGAAACGCTTTGATCGCGGCGGCGAACGCGACCAGTGCGCCAGCGAAAATTTCTCGTTTCCCGCGTAGCACAAGAAAAGCGCCAAGCATCAGCGCGAGCAATACCAGATTCGCCTGGCCAAGGTGATAACTGGACCAGATGTAAGCGATCACGAGGAGACTCGGTATCAGATACAGCCACGCATTTGTTATATGTCGCTGGCCAACAGCGAGAATTGCAGCCAGTCGGGCGCTGTAGAACCAGGCGACGGAATTGATCGCGACGAGCAGAAGAATTAATCCGGCCTGGCCCAGCAAGCTCGCGCCCGCCAGAAAAAGCGCGCAGGGCGGCGGATACATAAAATCATACTTCCCAGAGCGGAAAAAAAAGATTTCATGACCGGCGAGCACGTGTGTCCCGGTGTCGTACCAGAGTTTGTAATCCTTGATGCTGCCACCACGGAAGTAATGAAGGAGCGGGATAGCCGAGAACACAATCGCCGTGATAATAAAGATCCAAATCAACGTGCGAAACCCAGTCGGGCTGTTCAATCGGCGATCGAGCCCAGCCCAGCCCATCTTTGCTGCCGACTCCTTCACGCGTTACCTAACGTCTCAGCGATCGGCGGACGCGCTTTGTGCCAGTCGGTGCTCTGTTCGTAGGCGTGGGCAATTTGCAAAATGCGCGCTTCATCGAGCGCTTTGCCGAGTAATTGCAAGCCGATCGGCAATTGGTGATTGTCGACCTTGGCGAAGCCACACGGCAGGCTAATTCCACAAATGCCAGCGAGATTCGCGGGGCTAGTGAGGATGTCCGCCAGATACATTTGCAAAGGGTCGTCGGTGCGTTCGCCCAGGTGGAAAGCCGGCACTGGCGAAGTCGGCGAAATTAGCGCGTCGACTTTCTCGAACGCCTTTGCGAAATCGTGCCGGATTAACTCCCGCACTTTTTGCGCCCGCAAATAATAAGCGTCGTAGTAGCCGGAGCTTAAGACATACGTGCCGAGGATGATCCGGCGTTTCACTTCCGGGCCGAAACCTTCCTCGCGTGTGCGGCCGTAATGATCGAGCAAATCTCTTGGATTTTCCGTCCGATGTCCGTAGCGCACGCCATCAAAGCGCGCCAGGTTCGCGGAAGCCTCCGCCGTGGCCAGGATGTAATAGACTGCGATCGCATAATCGGTGTGTGGCAGGGAAACATCGATAATTTCCGCGCCTAACGAGTTCATATGTTTCACCGCCACATTGATCGCCGATTTCACTTCTGGATCAGTCCCTTCGACCATGTATTCCTTCGCCAAACCCAACCGGAAGCCGCGCAAATCTCTTCCCAGCGCCGCTGTATAATCGGGAACTGGCTCGTTTAGCGACGTTGTTTCCTGCGGATCGTGACCCGCGATCGCGTTCATGATCAGCGCGGAATCGCGCACCGTTTTTGTCAACGGGCCAACCTGATCGAGCGAGGAGGCGAACGCGACGACGCCAAATCGTGAGACGCGTCCGTAGGTTGGCTTGAGGCCGACAACGCCCGAAAGGGCAGCTGGCTGCCGGATCGATCCCCCAGTCTCAGTGCCCAGTCCACCGAATGCTTCATCAGCCGCAACTGCCGCGGCCGAACCGCCGCTCGATCCCCCCGGGACTCGCGACAAGTCCCACGGATTTCGCGTCAACTTCACACCGGAATTTTCGGTCGACGAACCCATCGCGAACTCGTCCATGTTGGTCTTGCCAAATGGAATTGCCCCTGCCGTCCGCAATTTTCGAATGACTGTCGCGTCGTAAGGCGCACGATAACCGTGCAAGATTCTTGACGCGCACGTGCAAGGCTGGCCCGCTACATTAATGATGTCTTTAACCGCGACCGGCACGCCGCCGAGCGGAAGATCGACGTCTGCTTTTTCTGCCTCTTTGGCGGCCGCTTCAAAATCAAGCGAGAGATACGCGTCGATTGTTCCATCAACATCTTCGATCCGCGCTCGCAAGACATCGAGCACTTCGCGAGGCGAAACTTCTCGACGACGCAACAGAGCTTGCAGATCGGCGATGTTGAGCGCCGGCAGATCTTTTCCCGTCATTCCACGACTTTGGTGACGATGAAGAGACCATTTGCCTGCCGGGGCGCATTGCTCAGCGCTTGTTCGGCTGTAAGCCAGTCGCGCGGCTCGTCTTCGCGGAAAACGTTGAAAATCGGGACCGCATGCGCGGCCGCTTCCACGTGGCTCACATCCACTTCGCGGAGTTTGTCGGCGTACTTCAAAACATCCCCGAGCTGTTTTTGGAAAAGTTGTGTCTCTGCGTCGCTCAAATTTAGCCGCGCCAGCTTAGCAACGTATGCGACGTCGAGATCGGAAGTTTTGACCACGGGAGTGCCTGATTAAAGATGCAGATGGCTCACTAACCAAATCACCGCTACCGCAAGCGCAATCGCCAGAACGAGAAAAATAATCCGGCCGTCACGTCGCTCTTTCCGAAGTGAACCACGGTGGCGCGGGCTCCCGCTGTCATCGCTATAGCGTTTGTCCTGCAGCGCAATTGAGACATCGAGCCGGCTACCGCGCGAATTTGCTCGCATGAGGAACTCTTCTCGCTGCCGCCGCGCCCTTTCCTCCGCCACCTGCGGCGCAGCCGCGATACTGCGCTCGAGTTTTTCGACTCTCTCGCGCAGCTCAGATTCCTGACGGGCTAGTTCTTGTTGCCTTCGACGGAGCGGCGTAGTCGATCTAGGCGAACGGCGAAGCATGCACCATCACCGGCCTGAGGCGGCCATCCAGAAGAAAATAGAAAGGGCAATCAGGCCAAAAGTGATCAGTGGCAAGGTGAGGGCGAAGCCGATTTGCAACCACTGAGAAAATGAGCGCCCACCGCTGGCTTCGTAAGCACCTGGCACAACGTCAGGTAATGACGCATCGCCCGCGTTCTCGCCAGTTGCTTGCAGCCGGCTGTGCTGCTCGGCGTACTCGGTGCGCGCGTCATCTATTGTGCTCAAGGCCCGGCTTAATTCCTTGTGCAAATCGGACGGGTTCCAGCTTTTGGGTTCAATGGCTTCAATTAATTCCAAGTGCTGACCGAAACTTTCCCGAGTCGCACGAAGCTGCTCGAGCCGCCTTTGCGCATTGTACGCCTCCCGCTCGAGCACAACGAGCGAGCGTGTCAGCTTGTCGGTCATTTCCGCGCGGCCCCGGTCCAATTCTTCCTGACGACGGCTCAATTCTTCGAGCTCGCGTTTTTGTTTTTCAATCTGCTCCTGCTGGCGCTTGAGCTGAAGCAGTTGTTCCTGCGCTTTTTGCATTTGCGAGTCAAGATGCTCCGCGGAGAGCGATTCTTCCTCGCTCAGTTCCAGCATTTGTTCGATCGGTCGAATCTTTTCTGCCATAACGAATCGTGACTCGCCGTCCAGGCTCGCCGTAGCGCCATATTAAATGGCTCACTGGAGAATTCCAGATATTTCCCGAAAGAAATTTGAATAACCGCCCTGGCATCATCTCGACGAGCGCCCCGGAACACAGCCATCTTGGCTGTGCGGCAAGCAGGCTTCCAGCCTGCGTGTTTCTTTTCAAAACGACAGGAAGGATGCAAGTCGGCCGCACAGGCTAGAAGCCTGTGTTCCTAGCGTGCCGGCATCATCTCGAGCAAGACGCCTTTGAAGTATTCCGTTTCCGGCAAGGTGGGAAGCACCGGATGATCGGGTGCCTGCTCAAAACGGCGAAGCCGGCGCGCCGAGCACCGTGCGTCCACGAGCGCAGCGGCGATCATCTGCGCGAACCCATTTTCGCTCACGTGATGCGAACAAGAAAACGTCGCGATCAAACCATCTTTCGAGAGGAGTTTGAAAGCGCGCATGTGTAGCTCGCGATAGCCGCGCATCGCGTCGCCTATTCCACTCTTCGTCTTTGTAAACGAAGGCGGATCGAGAATAATGAGATCGTATTGCGCTTGGGCCCTTTCGGCGGCACGCAGAAATTGGAAGACATCCTGCTTGATCCAATTCACTGATAACTCGTTTCGCTCGGCGTTGCCTCTCGCTGCGGAGATATTTTCTGCGCCAGCTTCCACCGCTGTGACCTCGCTCGCGCCCGCGCTAGCGCAAACTAGCGCGAAAGCGCCTTGATTCGCGAAACAATCGAGAACGCGGCGATTGCTTGCCTGTTGCGCGACGGTTTCATAATTGCGTAATTGATCGAGATAAAAGCCCGTTTTCTGTCCGTGCAAAAGATCGACATCGAACTTTAAGCCGCCGATTTCGATCTCAACTCGAGAAGGAGCATCTCCGCGCAAAACGCCGCTGTGTAATCCAAGCCCCTCGGCACGGCGAATCGGCGCATCATTACGCTCGATGATAGTAAGTGGGGCATGCGTCCCGCTTGCCTTTTGTCGGTTCGCAAGCTGGAAGCTCGCGCGACTTTCAAACAAATCGACAACTGCATTCGCGATTATTTCTTTTCGCATGTCCATGGCCAGCGTGAGCGTTTGCAGCGAGAAATGCTCGCCATAGCGATCGATAATCACTCCTGGAAGCCCGTCGCTTTCGCTCCACACGACACGACAAAGCTTTGGATCGACACGTCGCCGTGCGCGGTACTCGGCCGCTTGCCCGATCCGCCGCTTGAAGAAATCCAGATCGAGATCCTGTTT
>VBQB01000256.1 GCA_005887855.1 Verrucomicrobiota bacterium
GGCTTTTTTTCTTTTTCCGGGAGCGGCCGAAGCGAAAGTGGTGGGCGGTGCAGGGATCGAACCTGCGACCCCTCCCGTGTGAGGGGAGTGCTCTACCGCTGAGCTAACCGCCCGAGGCTGCGAGTGTAGCAAATCTTCTGCGGCGCCCGCTCCAATTCCATCGCGTACAATGCGCCGATTCCAGGCGCGACGATGGTCCGAACCCGTTTTGCTCCGAGCCCGACCGGCTACCTCCATATCGGCGGGGCGCGGACCGCTCTCTTCTCCTGGGCGTACGCGAGAAAGCACGGCGGCAAATTCATCCTGCGCATCGAGGACACCGACCTCGAGCGCTCGACCGAATCCTCGGTGCAGGCGATCCTCGACGCGATGCGCTGGCTGAGTCTGAACTGGGACGAAGGGCCTTTTTTCCAGATGAAACGCCTCGCGCGCTACAAGGAGGTCGCCGAGCGGTTGATCGCGCAGGGCAGGGCCTATCACTGCTGGGCGACGAAGGAAGAGCTCGACGCGATGCGCGAGCGCCAGCGATCGCGCGGCGAGAAGCCGCGCTACGACGGGCGCTGGCGCCCCGAGCGCGCCAAGGCCGCCGGACTCGTTCCGCCGGTGGACCGGGCGCCGGTGGTGCGATTCCGAAATCCCGACGAGGGGGACGTCGTTTTCCACGACCTCGTCAAAGGCGCAATCACCGTGGCGAACGCGGAGCTCGACGACCTCGTGTTGCTGCGCGCGGACGGCGTGCCCACGTACAACTTCGGGGTCGTGGTGGACGACCTCGACATGAATATCACGCACGTGATTCGCGGCGACGATCACGTGAACAACACGCCGCGCCAGGTCAACATTTTCCAGGCTCTCGGCGCCGAGCTGCCGAGATTCGCCCACGTTCCGATGATCCTAGGCACCGACGGCGAGCGGCTGTCGAAGCGCCACGGCGCGGTGAGCGTCATGCAATACGAGGAGGACGGTTATCTGCCCGAGGCCTTGGTGAACTATCTCGCGCGGCTCGGCTGGTCGCACGGCGACGAGGAAATGTTCACGCTGGAGCAATTCCTCCAGTGGTTCGACCTCGCCCACATCAGCCGCTCCGCCGCGCAATTCAATCCCGAGAAGCTGCGCTGGCTCAACCACCAGTATCTCAGGCTGCGCCCGGACGCGGATCTTGCCGAGCTCGTCGCTCCGCGTATCGAGCGCGCCGGCGGCAAGCTGGCTGCAGGACCGGAGCTGCCCGCGGTCGTCGCGCTGCTGAAGGAGCGTTCCGAAACGCTGGCCGTGCTCGCCGGACAGGCGATGATGTTCTACGCTGAACCCGGCGAGACGCGCGACGCCGTGACCGCTGAGGTGCGTCCCGCGCTGGCCGAGGTCACGGCTGCCTTCTCCGCCGTCGGAGACTGGCGGGCGGAAGCCATCATGAGCGCGATCCAGGCCGTGATCGACAAGCACAAGCTCAAGCTGCCGAAGCTCGCCATGCCGCTGCGAATGATCGTGTTCGGGCGCACGCAAACGCCCAATCTCGGGCCCGTGCTCGCCCTGGCAGGCAGGAAACGCGTGCTCGAACGCCTTCAGGCGCATCTTTCCGCGTGATATAATTCGCGCCCTTGCGTGGGGGTATAGCTCAGCTGGGAGAGCGCTTGCATGGCATGCAAGAGGTCAGCGGTTCGATCCCGCTTACCTCCACCAGACCGGCCTCCGGCCGTCGTAGGAGTCCTCAAGGTCCCCATCGTCTAGAGGCCTAGGACATCGCCCTTTCACGGCGGTAACACCGGTTCGAATCCGGTTGGGGACGCCAGAAAAAACCGAACGGTGTTCGCCAGGCCAGGTCTTAGAGCCCGGAGCATTCCTTGAAGAGCGGGGACTGGTGGGACGCGTTCAGGTCCTCAGGAAATCCCGATACCGCGAGCAGGTAATGGATGAACTCGTGCCGGAGGGTTGAGGTGCCCGCAAGCCGTCCGGTTGCCGGGTTTCCCGCATAGTAGCGACTGTCCAAGATGGACTGCGGAGTTGCGCGGATCAGGCCCGTATCGAGGAAGGTGTTTCCCCGGCCGATCGTCGCGTAGCCAGTCTCGTCCATGATCACGGCAACCACGAGCGGCCCGCCTGTGACGATCTGGGCGCACTTTTCGGTCGCGCGGTATGGCTCTGCGATAAGGTCTTCGAAGTCGGCTTGGCTGAGCTCGAGCGAGCCGGGCAGGTTGCGCAGGCGCGTGCCATCCGGCGAGCTGAGATCGTAGGCGTAGCCGTAGCCGTGATTGTCGGTCGACTCGACGCCGCTACAACCTGTGAGCAGCATGGCTAGCGCCGATGCAGCTAGAATGCCTCGCATGATCCCCCCCAGCGGAGCAATATTAGCACCACTTGCTCCAGGGGGTCGATCGGCTGAGTAGAATCAGTCTGGCTTCGCGCCCGTTTCGCGAACGACCCTGCCCCATTTCACGATTTCCGCCTTCACGTAGTCGGCGGCCTGCGGCTGCGGGCCGCCTACCGGGTCGAACGCGCTGAAAGCAAGCCGCTCGCGCACCTCGGGGTTGCGGATGGCGCCGTTGACCGCCTCGTTGAGCTTGTGCACGATGGCCGCCGGCGTGCCCGCGGGGACGAACACGCCCACCCAGGTGTAGTCCTCCACGCCCGGAAAGCCCGCTTCGGAAAAAGTCGGGACATCGGGAAGCGCCGGGATGCGCTTCGCGCTCGAGACGGCGAGGGCGCGGAGCCTCCCGGCCTTGATCTGCGGCAGCGGTCCGGAGATAGCCATGCAGCCTATCGGCGGCTCGCCCTGGACCACGGCGGTGACCGCCAGCCCGGCGCCGCGGAAGTGAATCGGCGTGATGTCGAGCTTGGCGATCACCCGCAGTATGTTCTCTCCGGTCAGGTGGGGGGTCGTCCCGCTGCCGGGAGAGGCGAACGCGATCTTCTTGCCCCTCGACTGGCTGATGAGCTCGGGCAGCGTTCGCGCCGGCACGCTCGCGTTCACGAAGATCATATTCGGCTGCGACGCGGGAATCGCCACCGCGATGAAATCGCGCTCGGCGTCGTACCCCGGATTGGGATAGAGGCTCGCGTTCACGGCGATCGCGGACGAGGTCATGAGCACGGTGTAGCCGTCGGACGCCGATTTCGCGGCCGCGGCGGCGCCGATGTTTCCGCCCGCTCCGGCACGGTTCTCGACAACGAACTGCTGGCCCAGGGTTTCGTTGAGCTTTGCCCCCACGATCCTCGCGATGATGTCGACCGGGCCGCCGGGCGCGAAGGGGACGATGACGCGCACCGGCTTGTTCGGCCAGTCCTGCGCGAAGCAGGCGCCGGCGAGCGCCCACGCGGCGAGCGCGACAGAGAGTTTTCTCCTCATGAATTTCCTCCTTCTGCTCTCGGTCATCTTATCACCGCCCATGCGGCGCGACTCAAGCTGCGATAAAGTAGCGGCTCGCGTTTTCTCCTCACGATTGAAAAAAGGAATTTCCATGCCCGCGCGCAAGCTCACCCGCCAGGATCTTCGCGATGCCGCGGAGAAATACAAGAACTGGGGCAGGTGGGGTCCCGGCGATGAAATCGGCACGCTGAACCACACGCGGCCCGAGGACATCGTCGCTGCGGCGCGCCTGGTGAAAAAGGGGAAGGTGATCTCCCTCGCGCTCAACTTCGACAACAACGGTCCCCAGGGCGCGAAGAGCAAGTACCCGGCCATGGGCCGGATCAATCCGGTGCATACGATGCTGCGCACGGGCACCGACGCGTATTCCGGGGTGCTCGACCACAGGGGAATCCGCGCCGCGGACGACATGGTGGTGATGCCCTTGCAGTGCGGTACGCAATGGGACGGCCTGGGCCATGTCTTCTACGAGAACTCCATGTGGAACGGCTACGACTGCCGCGAGGTCACCTCCAA
This sequence comes from Verrucomicrobiota bacterium, assembly GCA_005887855.1. The sequence goes on from VBQB01000256.1 coordinate 3,878, forward strand.
CGGCGCGCAGAAGTGCGGCATCGAGAAGACCAAGGCGAGGATGGTCGGACGCGGAGTGTTCCTCGACGTTCCGCGCGCTTTGCGAAAGAAATACCTGGACGACGGCTACGCGATCACGTGCGCCGACCTCGACAAGACGGCGGAGATGCAGGGTGTGAAGATGAAGCGCGGGGATTTCGTCGTGGTGCGCACGGGGCAGATGGAAGCGAAACTCGAGGCAGGCAGCTGGGACGGCTATCCGGGCGGAGACGCGCCGGGATTCGCGTTCGAGACGCTCGAGTGGATCCAGCGCACCGAGCTCGCGGCGCTCGCTTCGGACACCTGGGGTTGCGAGGTGCGGCCGAACGAGACCGAGGCCGGCATCAACCAGCCCTGGCACTGGATCACGATCCCGATGATGGGCATGACCATGGGCGAGATCTTCTACGTGAAGGAGCTTGCGGAGGACTGCGCCGCCGACAAGGTGTACGAGTTCCTGTTCGTCGCGCCGGCGATCCCGATTACCGGCGCCGTCGGTTCGCCTACCAATCCCCTGGCGATCAAGTAGCCATGGCCAAGATTAGCGGCGCCCAGTGCCTCGCCGACATGCTCGCCGGCTACGGTGTCACGCACGTCTTCATGGTTCCTGCCGTATTGCGCAGGACCTTCGCCGAGATGGAGCGTCGCACGAAGATCAAGCGCGTCCACACCCACGGCGAGAAATCCGCCGCCTACATGGCCGACGGCTACGCGCGCGCCTCGGGGAGGCCGGGTATCTGCATGGCGCAGGTGATCGGCGCGCTGAATCTCGCCGCTGGCCTGCGCGACGCGCACCTCGCGCATTCGCCGGTGATCGCGTTCACCGGCGGGCGCGATCCCAAGACCAAGTTCCGCCGGGTCTACCAGGAAGTGGACGACGTGCCGGCCTTCGAGCCGGTGACCAAGTTCAATGCGACCGTCGACGACGTCGCGCGCTTTCCCGACATGGTGCGCCAGGCGTTTCGCGTGGCGGTCTCGGGGACGCCCGGGCCGGTGCATCTGCAGTTTCGCGGCAACGAAGGGCAGGTCGACGCCGAGGAAGCGGACATGGAGCCGCTCGTCGAGCAGCAATTCGCGCGCGTGCCGCCGTTTCGCCCCGAGCCGGAGGACGGGAGCGTGCGCGCCGCGCTCAGGATTCTCCAGGAGGCAGAGCGGCCCGTCATCGTCGCGGGGGGCGGGGTGCGCGCATCGGGCGCGGGCAGAGACCTGGTCGCCCTCGCGGAGAAGCTTTCGATTCCCGTCGCGACCTCGCTGAACGGCAAGGATTCCATTCCCGGGGTCCATGCGCTTTCGGTCGGGGTCGTGGGGACGTATTCGCGCGAGAGCGCGAACCGCGTCGTAGCGCAGGCGGATCTCGTGTGCTTCATCGGCACCGAGACCGGAGGAATGACGACGCATTTCTGGGCGGTCCCCAAGATCGGGGTCCGCGCCATCCAGATCGACCTCGATCCGGAGGCGCTCGGGCGCAACTACCCGCTCGAGGCCTCCGTGCTCGGCGACGCCAAGGTCGTGCTCGAGCGCATGCTCGCGCACGCCGACGGCAGGACCGCGGCGAAGAGAAAACCCTGGGTCGAGCAGGCGCGCTCGATCTGCAAGGAGTGGGTTGCGAAATACGGCGCGCAGCTCGCCTCGGACGCCGTTCCGATCCGGCCGGAGCGCATGTGCGGGGAGCTGACGAAGAACGTGCCGGAAGACGCGATCGTCGTCGTCGACACCGGGCACGCGGGCATGTGGATGGGAGGGATGTACGATCTGCGCGCGCCCGGCCAGAGCTACATGAGGAGCGCCGGGCACCTCGGCTGGGCGTTCCCGGCGGGGCTCGGGGCGAAATGCGGAGCGCCGGAAAGGCCCGTCGTCGTGTTCACCGGAGACGCCGGTCTCTGGTACCACATCGGCGAAATCGAAACGGCGGTCCGGTGGAAGATCAACTCGGTCACCGTCGTGAACAACAACGCGAGCGGCAATCAGTCCAAGCGCGGCTTCGACCGCGTCTACGGCGGCCAGCAGACCGAGCAGGCGCGCGAGCTCTGGACCTACAGGCCGGTCAACTTCGCGCGCGTCGCCGAGGAGATCGGAGCGCTCGGCATCCGCGTCGAGAAACCGGGCGAGCTCGCGCCGGCGCTTGCGCGCGCTCTCAAGGCCGACCGCCCCGCTATCGTGGACGTGGTGACCGACATCGAGGCCCTGGCCCCCACCGCGGTCACCTAGATGCTAAAATTCGCGCGTTCACGCGGTATTCAGCACGAATTTCCGGGAGCGAAGGGGCGTTAGCTCAGCTGGTAGAGCAGCGGACTCTTAATCCGTTGGTCGTAGGTTCGATCCCTACACGCCCTACCAATAAATTCAGAGGCTTAGTCATTTGCCAGTCCTTTGAAGTATAGGGTTTGTCGTAGCATTGACTCGCAGATAGATCAATCCCGACGGCCCTGCGTAGATACTGCGGGCCCGAGCGAGGCCGAGCCGGGGTAAACCCCTACAGGAAATGTCGGGCCTGTCCCTAAATTCGAAATTTCTTATTTGACCCATAGGAACGACGCGCGTAGATTTTGTTCTCCGTTTCAGTTCCAGCTACCACAGCGGCATCAAGGGGCACCAACACGCAAAACTGCGTGCGCAGGGGGATGGGGGGCCATGGAGTTTGTTCTACAAAATCTTTGGTCGCGATGTTCTGCGCCATGGATGCGGTGGTGCTTACGTCCTCTACCGCCCTCTCATTCCCACTGCTCGGAGCAAGCCCACCTCAGCGGCCATGTCGGTCCGCTGAATACCCTCTCCGACTGCACAAGGAATCAAAACTCGATTGGCATCAGCGCGCGATTGATATTTGGTGAGTTGCAACAGGAGGACATCATGTCGGACAACGGCGTAGGACATCGCTCTGGTGCACGGATGACGACTGCGCACAATCGCGTGCTCGCCTTTCTCTGCGTGTTGCTGGGACCCGTTCCGATCGTCGCGGCGCAGGACTGCAAGGTGAGTGCCGCAGTGACCCGCGAGACCTCCGTCTACGCGCGCCCGGCGACCGAATTCAATACCGCGAACGGCTGGGTCTACGGTTCCCCCGTCGCTGTGCTGGGAGCGAAAGTGAGGGTCTTCGTCTGTGCCCAACGCACCGTACGCTTCGGCGTGATCTCGCAAAGCTGGACGCAGATCGCATACTGGAGCAGCGGAAAGTGGCAGCACGGATGGGTCGTCAGTGACAACATCCAACAGGCTGTCGTGGATCAGCCTTCGGCCTGGGTGACATCATTACCGCAACTGATCCTCCTCGTTTCGAGTGCACGTGCGCAGCCGCCAGTCATCACGGAAAGTCCGCCCGCCGATGCACGCGCCGCCCCACCACCGCCTAAAACCTCGTCCCCCGGCGGCGCTGCGAACGCCGACGCTTCGGCGCTCGCGAACTTCTATGTGGTGTTGTTCGTTTGCATGGTGCTCGGCATGGGCGCGAAGATATTCTTCGACACGCTCCTGGATCAGAAGGGCGTCAACCTGAAGGCGCGGATTCGAGCCGGCCTCCTGCCAATCTTGGTCTCTCCCATCGTTTTCCTGGGCATTATGCAGGGGGCTGATGTGACTGCGGCCGCCACCCTGACGAGCTTCGTCGCACTCGCCTGCTCGGCGTTCCAGAACGGATTCTTCTGGCACACAATCCTCGATCGGGCGAGATAGACATAGCGCGTGTCTTGGCGGGAAACATAGGCGAGACCTGATCTCGCGTGTACGGAGGGTTCCGGCGCAACTGGAAATAATTCGGAACTGCGGCAGACAGAGGCCGAGGTTTTGAGGAGCACATTGCGCACCTGTGTAGGGTAGATTTGCGTAAGAGGCTACGTCATATGCGGAGGTCCTTATGAGTCGGGTCGCTGTCGGTGGAGTTGTGGTGCTGCTTGTTTCCCTTGTAATGGCCTATGCAGTTATCGACCCGACGCCGCAGGGGGCCCAGGCTGCGGATGACAGATCTGCTATTGCGACGGTTGGCCAAGGGGCTAACGCCGCACGACCCACGCCGGAAAAATCTATTGTTGATCAGGACGCGCCTTATTACCAGGCTTGTGCGCGCGAGGGATTGAATGAGTCGGAGTGTGTCGGGCGGCTGATCTGGTTCAAAGCCACTGCTGGCAACGACCGGTTTCATACCTATACCTTTCAGCAACGTGTCGGCGTGTTGATCGACTGGTATAGGGTGTTGCGAACGGACCAGCGAGACGACCGCTTCTACGCCTGGGGCATCATAAACGATCCGGCTTGCTGCAAGCCTGGCGATCCCAATTGTCCAGCCAGGAGCCTGGAGGAAACCTTTGGCTTCGATTGGTGCCCTGGGGACGACGTCCTACTGAAATACGTCGGCAAGATCGGCTACGTCGATCCTGCGTGCGGTTTGAAGGATGCGGCGCTCGATCCCGATGATCCGCACACGAAGGGAAGCAAGTTGGATCAGCGTCAGTCCCCGTGTGACCTCAAGTTCGGTACCTCAACAGGTGCACTGGGCATTCGCAAGTTCCCTAACCCACGCTTCGATGCGAAGAAATGGCGGCAGCTCAACGCTGGCTCGGCCGGTTGGGAAGGCTTCAGCAAGAAGCTAGTCAAACAAACCGGCATCCCTTCGGACGCAAGGGTGAGCAAACTGGCCGACGCGTCGGTTGAGCCACCGTACCTCATCGGGACGACCTGCGGCTCGTGCCACATCGCGTTTGACCCCCTTAATCCGCCGGTAAACCCTGCTCGCCCACGGTGGGAAAACATCAAAGGCCTTATCGGCAACCAATACACTCGGATGTCGGAGCTTTTCGGCTCCGGGATGGCGCGCACTAGCCTCGAGTGGCAGGTGTTTGCGCATGCACGGCCTGGTGTCCTTGACACCTCGGCGATCCCGCACGACCAAGTGAACAATCCAGGCACCATCAACGCGATCATCAATCTGTCGCAACGTCCCACTTTCACCGGAGAAATGATCAACAAATGGCGCAAGGTCGACACCTGCGGCGCGGAAAAGGATGAAGAAAAGTGCTGGTGCGAGCCGGGTCGCGATAGCAAGTGTTGGCAGCGAAGCACGCGTAGCGACGACAAAACACCAGCCAGGATCGGCGGCAAGTCTGTGACGCTAAGCGGCGTGCACCACATTCTTAAGGGCGGTGAAGATTCGATCGGCGCACGCGAGGCGATCCAACGCGTCTATTTCAACATTGGTTCCTGCGCGGAGGCGTGCTGGGTCAATCATTTGACGGACTTCCGCCAATTGGATCCAGAGACCCGCGGCTTTGGCCAGACGCCTTTCAACATCGGCCAGTGCCGACGCGACTGTCCAAATTTCCGCGCCATCGAGGACCGGCTGTCCAACATACTTGATTTCTTTTTCTCGGCGGAAGCCGACGCGATGGACCTACACGTCGCGAGAAACAACGAACGCAAGACAAGGAATCCGACGGCTCCTCCGTACACCCAGCAGGACCTCATCGACGAGCTAGATAAAGAGTTCGGCAAGCGAGCCGTTGCCCGGGGCAAGACTGTCTTCGCCGCAAGCTGTGCGCGTTGTCATTCGAGCATCCCCGAGAACGTCGGTGGACCATTCAAGAATCGTGATTTCTATGCGCTGGCGAAAGAGCATCCACGCAAGGTGCGCGAGGATTTCCTCGGCAACGATCAGGCGACGCCCGCTACCGAGGTTGGTACGTTCCGCTGCCGGGCGCTGCATTCAAATCACATGGCGGGACGTGTCTTTTACGAGTACGGCTCAGAGACGATGCGCGCGAAAAAGCCGGTGCCCGATATTCCGGAGCGCGATGAGTTCAAGAACGGTGGTCGCGGTTACTACCGCAACATCTCCTTGCTGAATGTCTGGGCGACAGCGCCTCTCATGCATAACAACGCTATCGGTCCGGAACTTTGTGGCGCGCCCAAAAACCCGGAAAACGAGTTCTTCCGCGCGCGCTACGTGGACGCCGGCGGCAAGCTGCTCGACAAGCAGCCTGCTTGCTTCAGATACGACCCGAGCGTCGAGGGCCGCTTCAAGCTCTATAAGCAGTCGATGTATGAGCTCCTGCACCCGAAGGAGCGTGGAACAAAGACGACCCTGACCGACGACGACGTGATCGTGGATCTCGGAGTCCGCACTTGGGATGGCAAGCAAGAAAAGGCGTTGTTCGGGTTAGGCGAGGTAAGGATTGCAAGGGGCAACCGTGCGGGATTCCTCAACGGTCTCATGCACAAGGAATTCATCGACGACCTGTACCTCGCCAAGCGGAATCCCGCGCGCTTGGAAGCGGCCGGGAAGAAGGACATCGTCCCCGAACTGCAGAGCATTGCCGATGATCTGTTGAAGCACCCGGGACGTTTTGTCGAGATAGTCAAGGAAAAGCGCGACTTTCTGCGCACCCGATACGATACCTGTATGCAAGAAGTCGAGAACGAAGGTCACCGCTTCGGTGAAGACTTGTCCGAGGAAGACAAGAAAGCGCTGACAGCGTTCCTCGCCACCATGTGACCTGACTAGGAGATCAGCCATGGACACGCAAAGCAAATGGAATCCGACGATCTCGCGCGACAAACGAGTGTTACTTATCGCTGGTATGAGCGCACTCGTTGTGCTCCTATTGACAGAATGCGATCGGTTCAAGCCGCAAGGGCCCGAAGTCAAATTCGTGGCCCCATCTGGCCCAGGCTATCAAGGCAAGGTCGAATTCGCACAGATCGAGTACAAGTATCCCCTCACGGCGGCAGACCTCAACAAGATTACACCGGAGAATCTGGAGGGTCTGAACCAAGAACAAATCGATCAAATCTACGCTCGGATCACGGCTGGCCCCATACCGGATGGCGCATTCGACGGCAAGATTTTATTTCCTCGTGGATCGAGCGGCGATTTTCGGGCGTCCGAAATCGCGGGCGGCGTCGCAGGATTGGCTCTGGAACTCAAAGGCGTCAAGCTGACGGTGCTAGGGGAGGCTTTGTGGAAGGGAAAAGTGTTCTTTCGGGACGAGCGCGTGTTGAGAAACCGCATCGAGGAGCTCGACATCCTGAAGAAGGTGGGGCTCGTCGAAGGTGAACCAAGAAGGCTGAGCGTCAACGGCAAGGAAACTTGGCTCTTGTTTCCGGCCAAACTTTACTGCGGGCAAAGCCTGCTCGATGCGCGGCGCGAGTCCATCATTATTGACTATTTCTTCACCGACGAGATTCCCGGCTACCAGGAGAAGCCCGACTTCCTTGCTGGCCGCCGCGGCGCGAGAGTGCGCGACGAAATCCGCATGGTGCGTCCAGGATTTTATCTAGGTCGCGCGTACCTGGACCGTGTCTTTCTGCTGACCTTCACGCTCTACAACAAGGAAATCGCCGAGCGCGATGGTCCGGCATTCCTTAAGACCGGTCAGGTCAATGAGGACTGTTGGACTGGAACACAGCAGCGGCTGGTGGCTGCGGCGAAATAACGTCAGAAACGGGCACCAATCGATAAGGCAGATCGGAGAGGGTAAGTCGAATGAAACTCCCGCTCAAGTCTGCGGCCCTGCTGAGCGTGCTCGGTTTCTCTATGGCGATCGCGTTCGGGCTCTGGCATTGGCAGGGGGCTCAGAACGCAGAGACCGTACAGGAGAAGCAGGTCTCAAGCCTCGCTCAACAAGTAGCACCTGTGTGGGCGGCTGACCCTGCAAGTGCGGGCGAGAGCTTGCCGCCAGTGGGCCGCTCCCTCTTCGATTTTGTGGTCATGGATGGCGAGTCAGCCAGGGTGCCGTTTCCCTTTGAGGCACTTACGAAGAAGATCGACTCTCGGCTCGGGTGCGCAGGCGATGGTCGTGCCACCCCCAAGGGGCGTGGCATCGGAACGGTCGAAGCTTCGTGTCTGAAGCGCGTGCTGATCCCATTGGGCCGCTCCCTACAGCGGAGTGCGGCAGGGCCCGAGTTCTTCAAGTACCCGCGTGCTGTTGTCGCAGTGGATACCGAGTCGCCCGCTACGGCACCCGCAGGGTACCACCGCATGCTGCTCAAAGACCGACTCTATCTTGGCTACCAAGAGAAGGCCAATCTGATCGAGGTGATCAGCTACAACGAGGCGGCCGGCCGCTTTGAGTTCCAGTTGGTCAAAGACTACCGTGTCGGGGCCACGCCTAAAGTCGTCTACGCCAACCGGACTGTATGTGTCACCTGCCACCAGAACCACGCGCCGCTATTCTCACGTCAGTTGTGGGACGAGACCAACGCCAATCCGCGCATCGCCGCGCTGCTCACGGCGCGCAGCCGGGTTTTCTACGGCATTCCTGTCGCGCGTGGCGTGGACGTTCCAAACGCGCTCGACGATGCCACGGAGCGTGCGAACCTACTGTCGGTGTATCAAAAGCTTTGGCGTGAAGGCTGTGAGGACACCCAGAACAGCCGCAGGTCGGCTCGGTGCCGGGCGGCGCTACTTCAGGCGCTGCTCCAATATCGCTTGAGCAGCGAGTACGGTTTCGATCAGACCGCGCTGACCTATCGCGAGAATCTGCTCGCGTTACTCGGTCAGACAACCAAAGAGCGTTGGCCCGGAGGCCTGGCGATTCCGAATCCGGACATCCCCAACCGCGATCCCCTGGTGGGTGGTGCGGACGATCCGGGGTTGGCCGGCGCTACGACGCCAGCGCATGTGCCAGTGCGCTTCGATCCTTTGGTCCCGCGGGAGCCACTAGAAATCTGGCCTCCCGATGCTAACGACTATGCCAGGCGAATGATTGCCGGCCTGTCTCAATTCATTGCTACGGAGGACGTAAGACGCCTAGATGCTCATTTATTCGCCCTCGGCTCAAAACCTGGTCAGCCGCACCGGACGTGGTCAAGCGAGTGCAGCTTGGTCTTCTCGCGACCGTGGTCGTTCGCGCAGCGGCTCGATTTTCGTTGCCCGGCGAAGGAGAACATTGAGAGCGCGTTGCGGGTTTCCGGGCGCGTCGAAATACCGACCGGAAAGATGGTGACGGGCACAGTAACGCATTTGAGCGTCTCCGGGATAGAAGGCGATACCGGCGAGTTTGAAGTGCATGCCGAGCGGATGGAATGGAGCAACGGGTACTCAGCGCTCGTCGTCCGTGCACTGCGGCAGGGGCGGCACGTGCGCCTAATCGACGGCAACGCCGTTGACCGGATCAATCTGCGCTGGCGTTCTGCGGCTGCGCCGGAGAGCAACTCCCCCAGCGCAACCGTCGAGCTCAAGGGTGAAGTAATCATGAGCGCGCTCGACGATTTTGCACCAGTTGCCGCCGCGCTCGCGCGGCTTGCGGAGGACGAAAGTACCGCCAAGGATGTGCTCGCCGCAATGCCTTTCCGCCGGGCCGCCGTGCTGCCGCCCCTTTTTGCTCGTCTAGGCATGCCCACCGGCGAGTGGTGCTGCCTTGATGATAAGAACATGGCCGCCGCGCGCCTTGATGAAGGCGAGCGAGCGATGCAATCGGCGCTTGCGGGCGCCGCGCAGCTCTATCAATACTGCGCCTTGTGCCATCAAACGTCGGAGCCCTCGCCGCCGAACTTCCTCTACGGCGACGCCGATCAAGTAGCGACGAATCTCAGGCACTGTGCCGAGCGCATTTTTTTCCGCCTGAGCATGTGGCAACTGCGGCATGACGACCGGCCGAAAACGCCCATGCCACCCATGTTGGCCTTGACGCAGCTCAATGCGGAACCGGAGAAGTGGCCTGGGAGCGTGGAACTGGCGGGACTCAGGCAGTACGCCGTTGACCTGCTTCAAGCGCAAACGGGGCGCACCCCCGATCTTGATCGTCTTTTGAACGGAAATTACGAGAACCTACGCGGCTGCCTGTGAGGCGTGAAATCCGGTCCCGAACCCGATAGAGACGCGCCATCGATCAGCGGGCGCAACGGAGAAGGAGAATCCGCATGGAACAAAAACAAGGTGCAGGTTCCATGAACTTGAACGCACTATTAGGTGACTGGTGCCGAGCCATCGTCACGCTCGCTGTTGTTGTCGTGCTACTCGTTTGCGGGTACCTCGTCTGGCTATGGAATGAAGACACCCCAACGGACTACGCTGACGTGGTAGAGCATTTCAAGTACGGTTCCACTGGAGGCGAGCGCGAATCCGGCTTTCCGCTCTGGATCTGGAAGGCGCTACCGCAGGTGTGCGCTGAACACCTCCCCGATAAAGGGTTTGCTTCGCCCGGCGCACACCACGAGGACGGCAAAGGTTACGCCGCTTTCGGGATGATTTATGAAACGGGCCACGACCTGCCGGTTGGCGCCTCCAAGCGCTCGGTTATGGGTATAGAGCGCACTTTTCTGAACTGCGCGGCGTGTCATACCAGTACCGTGCGCAAAACCGAACAGAGTGGGCCGGAAATCTATGCTGGCATGCCCGCCAACACCTTTAACGTCATGGCGTTCGAGAAATTCTTCTTTGATTGCAGCGCTGACCCCAATTTCAGCGGCGAGTTCATCATCCCCGAGGTCAGACGCCTTCTTCAGGCTCGCGGCGAAGATTTGGGACTTATCGACCGCTACGTGGTCTATCCGCTCGCCGTTTGGATTATGCGCGAGCGCCTGCTCATGCTGCGCGGGCGTTTTCAGTTCGTATATGCGCAACACGAATGGGGCCCGGGGCGGGTGGACACTTTTAACGCAGCGAAAGTGTTATTTAACTTTCCTATGGGCCAACTGCCGGACCGCGAAATGAATGCCCCCGCTGACTTTCCTGCCATATGGAACCAGCAGAGGAAGAAGGGCATGCAGTTACACTGGGACGGCAACAACAATATGGTGGAAGAGCGCAACAAGAGTGCGGCATTTGGCACCGGCACTACACCGCCTACCATAGATCTTGGCCGCATCAGACGGATTGAGGACTGGCTTCGGAACGCGAACCCACCGTCCTACCCGTTTCCGATCGACCAGGTGCGTGCGGAAGAGGGTGCACCAATTTACAAGAAATACTGCGGTGGGTGTCACGGTGCAAGCGGGCAGGCATTCGGCGCTGCCGAGGGCGGCCAGAAGATCGAATGCCTAAAGCCGGGCGAGCCGGATGAGGTGCTCTACGGTCCCTTGGTGGGCAAGATCACACCGATCGAGGCGATAGGCACTGACCGCCGCCGTCTTGATTCATATACCTATACCCTGGCTGTGAATCAGAGCGCTTTGTACGCGGGCTATGAGTGGCGCTTCTGCCATTTTCGCAAAACCTTTGGCTACGCCAACATGCCGCTCGATGGTCTGTGGCTCCGCGCGCCTTACTTGCATAACGGATCGGTCCCAACGTTACGCGACCTGCTTGAGCCGAGCGGGAAGCGGCCGAGGACGTTTTACCGCGGCTACGACGTGTATGACCCGGGGAAGGTCGGCTTCGTCAGCGCCGTCGCTGAAGAAGGCGGTCGCAAGTACTTCCGCTACGACACCAGCCAGCCTGGCAACGGGAATAAGGGCCACGAAGGCCCAGCCTACGGTACGCAACTTGGGCCCGGGGACAAGGACGCCCTCATTGAGTATCTGAAAACGTTCTAACGCGCGTCGCCGGCGTCCTGCTGAGGGGAAAAAATGCAAACTGCAACCAAGAAACGAAAGTGGAAGCTCGTCCTCGCAGTGGTACTGGTTCTGGTCGCCATCGGGGTCTTCGTCGGCTGGTACAAATTCTTTCGCGAAGAACCGCAGCCGGAATGGATCACGGCCACGCCTGAAATGCGGTTTAAGTATGGTTCCATCGGAGCCGAGCACGATGCCGGCATTCCGTACTGGATCTTCTACGTGCTGCCGCGAGTGTTTCCCGACAAACTGCCGGGGCCGGGTAGTTACGCTTCATTCGGCGTGGCGTGGGAGCAAGGACAGGAATTGCCGATCGGTTTCACCAAGAAGGTGATCGGCTTCCCGCGCGTGGCGAACAACTGCGCGGCCTGCCATACCGCGAGTTATCGCAAGCGTTCCGACGAGAACCCGACCTTCGTGCCCGCCGGCCCGAATCACACGCTCAACCTTGAGGCATTCTTCCGCTTCCTGGTGGACTGCGCCAAGGATCCGCGCTTCAACGCCGATAACCTCATGCGCGAGATCAAGCTCGTCACCCAGCTCTCGCCGCTTGATCGGGCACTCTATCGCTTTCTCATCATCCCTATTACCAAAAAACGCCTGCTAGAGCGCGAGCAGCAGTTCGCATGGGTCTATCGCAAGGATTTCCCCGAATGGGGTCGCGGGCGCGACGATGCGATGAACCTCACCAAGTACTTCATGATCCGGTTTCCGATGGACGACACCATCGGTCCGACTGACATGCCTTCGGTCTGGAATCTCAAAAAGTACAAACCCGAAAAAGGCATGCTCATGAACTTGGCGGGCGACAGCCACGACGCGCGCTCGGTCATCATGGATTCGGCGCTCGGGTTGCTCGGTGCGGCCCCGCACAACAAGGGAGACTTTCTGAAGGAGGTCGACTGGCTTGAACAGTATCTGCGCGAGTTACCGGCGCCGAAATATCCGTTCCCCATCAACCCGCAAGCGGCAAGGATCGGTAAGACTATCTTCGACAACAACTGCGCGGGCTGCCACGGCTCGGAACGGACCGGCACGCGGGTGCCGGTGGAGGAGGTCGGCACTGATCGAGAGCGTCTCCTTACCTGGAGCAAAAAGGCCGCGATTGAGGCAAACAAGGTCGTGCGCGCTTTCGGTCTCGAGCGCCACGGACTGGTCGAGGCGGAACCGAGCGGCTACATCGCCGCGTTCCTCGATGGGATTTGGCTGCGCGCGCCTTATCTACACAACGGTTCGGTGCCGACGCTGCGCGATCTGCTCAAGCCCGCTAGCGAACGACCTAAAGAGTTCTATCGTGGCTACGACGTATACGATCCGGTCAATGTCGGTTTCATCACGCAGGGACCAGAAGCGCAACGCGTCGGCACCAAATTCAACGTAGGCGAGAGAGCCAGCGGCAATCGAGGGCACGAATACGGCACGCGCTTGCCCGCCGCGGGGAAAGATGCGCTGATCGAGTACCTGAAAACACTATGAACGTTTTCTCCGTCGGGACGGAAATCAGGCAGTGCATATGGAGCCGAATCGAAACGAGGCTCTCGACTGGGCCTAAGTCCGCGAGCAGATGGGAGAGAGAAATGAAAAACCTGCCTTTGTATTGGATTGCTGTCCTCGCTACATTGACTGCTTGCACGTCAGGCGTGCCGTACCGCAATGGGGATTACGGGGCGATTCCATCGTGTGAGAAAACTTACGGCGCCTACGACGCCGCGCTTCTGTCAGATGCGGCGCCGCCGATCGAAGAGGGCGACAACTGCTGGAAGCAATCCCGCGAGAGCCACCGAGACTACGACGTCTTGTTTGTCGAGTTTGACGATCAAGGTTGGGTGCAGGACGCAGCCAAAGAGAGCAACCCTACCAAAGCAGATCACCTGAGTAAGCTGTATGAATCGATCAAACAAATCCGCGAGAAACCCGACAAGACCCAACAGAGGTTATCTATCGTTGTTTTTGTTCACGGTTGGCAGCACACCGCAGAGGCGACGGATTCCAACGTGCACGCGTTTCGCAGGCTGCTCCGCCAGGTCGACACTCTGGAAGCCGCCGCTGCTGGTCAGGGCCCCAAACCGAGAGTCGTTGGTATTTATGTCGGTTGGCGCGGTAGGTCACTGACCATCCCGATTCTAGACAACACTACGTTTTGGGAACGTAAGAATACTGCCGAACGAGTTGCCCAAGGACAAGTTCAAGAACTTTTTCGATGGTTGGATTTGTTTCGTGATACTGGGACGGACCCTACCACGGGCGAACGAAATGTCACTGTCCTCACTATAGGGCACTCCTTTGGCGGATTGATCACGTTTGAAGCGTTGAGTGGCGAATTCGTCCGTAACGCGGTACGTTTTAAGCGTAACGTTGAGAAACCAAACGATCACTATATGTCTCGGGTGGGAGATTTGGTGGTAATCGTAAATCCCGCGTTCGAAGGGGCACGCTACGAGGTATTGAGGGCGGCCGTTCGGAGGCTGCCGGACGTAGAGCGTAACCAGCTGCCAGTTGTCATAGTCGCGACTTCTACGGCCGACGTGGCAACCAGATACTTCTTTCCACTTGCGCGATGGTTCAATACGGTGTTTGAAGCTACGTCTGGCGAGGAGCAATCGGCGATCGTCCTGGCTGTCGGCCACAACCCACGGTATATCACGCACGATCTAAGTCTGTGCGAACCGGGCAACACCAACTGCGAAGAAGCATGCAAGGCGGCTTCAGGGACTGCCAGCAATATTCTTCAGAACAACTTTGCGGCCAAGGCCGCTCGCGAATATTCCTATATGTTTGCAATTGCAGAACGCGGGTTCGACCACCGCAAAGCGAAACCCGGCCAGCAGTATCTTTGCGATGGGCTAGAGTTGAGGTGGACTGAGGAGGCGTACCCAGATCATAACCCGTTCTGGGTGGTCCGAACGACTGACGACATCATGCACGGCCACAATGACATCTTCAATGCCAACATGGTGGCCTTCGTGCGCCAGATGTACACAGGGTTCGTTGCAGCACGTAACCAATTTAACGAGAAGATGCGTAGTCAGCCCAAAAACAGGAAATAGATACGGGAGCGAGCGATGGACCTAAGCCCGAACAGCCACGCAGACAGCTGGACTCCCGAATTGGAACAGCTACTCTCGACGTGGCATCGGCGGATGGACGCCTGCCAGCATGCGTACTACCTGGAAGCCGAGCGGTACAAGCGCTGGCATCTGTGGCTCGGAATTCCCGCTGTGATCTTCTCTACCGTGGTGGGAACTGCCGTATTCGCCACTCTTGAGAGCCAAACCGTTGAAATCTCGGCGCGCGTGATCATTGCGCTCGTGAGCATCGCGGCTGCCGTTCTCGCCGGCCTCCAGACGTTCCTTCGTCTATCGGAAGCGGCTGCGGCACACGGACAATCCGGCGACTGGTACTCTGCGATCAAACGCGACATCGAGCAGCTGCGGGCGCTCCGCCGCGAGGAGCGAGGGCATGCAAAGACTTGCACCGACGTGCTGCGCAAGGAGATGAACAAAGTGGGGCAGAAGTCGCCAGA
>VBQB01000281.1 GCA_005887855.1 Verrucomicrobiota bacterium
GCGAACGCCGCGCGATTGTGCGCGCAGCGAAAAACCGTAGTCTCTTACGGCTTTTCCGAAAACGCCGATTATCGCGGCGCCGATATCGAGCTGCGCGATTTTGCGTCCGTATTCTGCGTTTATCTTCGCGGCCAACAACTGGGCGAAGCGGTGCTGAATGTTCCCGGACGGCATAACGTGCACAATGCGATCGGCGTGATCGCGCTGGCGAACGAGCTCGGGATTCCGTTTGAAAAAATTGCGGCTTCCCTTCGCAAGTTCGAGCACGCCCGGCGTCGGTTTGAAATCAAATACAGCAGCGATCGCTTTCTGCTCGTCGATGATTACGCTCACCATCCCACCGAAATTAGCGCGACGCTCCGGACAGCAAGATCGACTCGCCGCAAGCGCGTCCTGACGATGTTCCAGCCGCATCGTTTTTCGCGAACCAAAGCGCTCTGTCATGAATTTGGGTGCGCCTTCGATGATGCGGATCGCATTGTTGTTACCGATGTCTATGCCGCGAGCGAGGCGTCAATTCCTGGAATCAGCGGTCAAACTATTGCCGACGAAATCGTGCGTCATGGACATCGCGGAGTGAGTTATCAACCGCGCTTGGATTGGGTGCACCGCGATGTTGGAAACATGCTGAGCTCCGGCGATCTTGTGTTGAGCCTGGGCGCAGGCAACATCCACGAGCAGTTGTCAATCCTGGCCGCGGATCTTGTGATTGCGGAAAAATTGAAAACGATCGTCGGCGAGGAAGGCGATGTCCGGCTCTACGAGCCGCTCTCGAAACACACCACTTTGCGCGTGGGCGGCCCGGCGCAATTTTGGGTCGAGCCGCGCAACGAAACTGCATTGTCGGAATTGATCCGCTTTTGCCGGGACGAAAGCCTTCCGCTTTTTGTCATCGGGCGTGGATCAAACTTACTCGTCCGCGATGGTGGCATTCGGGGCGTAGTGGTCCGCCCCTGCGGAGGCGATTTCGATAGGATCGACGTCGATGACAATGAAATCACAGCGGGTGTCGGTGCAAAATTAAAAGAGGTTGCCTACGCGGGTAAGGCGTCCGGAATTGGTGGGCTAGAGTGGATGGAAGGGATTCCCGGCGCGGTGGGTGGCGGCTTGCGAATGAATGCCGGGGCCATGGGCGCACAAACTTTTGAAAACATTGTGCGTCTTCGTTATCTGGACGTGAAAGGGAATCCGCACACGAAAAGCCGCGATGAACTCGATGTCCGTTACCGGAATTTCCCGCTGCTTGAAAGGAATTTTGCAGTCTCGGCGACGTTTCGTGGTCACGCCGCTCCACGTGAACAGATTGAAGAGCGTCTGCGAGAATCGCAGGAGAAGCGCCGCACTTCACAACCAATCGCGAAAAGCGCGGGCTGTATTTTTAAAAATACAGACAGTATTCCGGCGGGGAAACTGGTCGATGAACTTGGTTTGAAAAACTCGTGTGTCGGCAAAGCGCGCGTGTCCCAAGTGCATGGCAACTTCATTGTGAACGATGGTGGGGCGACGGCGGCGGACATGCTTGAGCTGATCGCCAAAATTAAAGCGACGGCACGCGCGCAACGCGGGATTGAACTGGAAACTGAAGTGCAGATCGTGGGAGAGCCGGCGTGAAAAAGAGCGAAACTATTCCAAAAAAAATTGCTGTGCTCATGGGCGGCCCAGGCTCAGAACGCGACGTTTCGCTCGCGACAGGTCGCGGTGTGGCCAAGGCGCTGCGTTCGTTAGGCGCCGAGGTGGCGGAGATCGATGTGCACGATGAGCACTTTGAACTGCCCGACGACGTCGACCTCGCCTTTCTCACAATACACGGCACCTTCGGAGAGGACGGTCAGTTGCAAAGAATTTTGGAACAACGCGGCATCGCATACACCGGCGATGGCGTTGAGGCGAGCGCAAATGCCTTCGACAAAATCCGATCAAAAAAGAAATTTCGCGAGCGGGGCGTAACGACTCCGCACTGGCAGGTCGTAAAGGCAGGCCAGAGGCCCACGATTCCATTACCCATTGTGGTGAAAGCGCCGCGCCAGGGTTCCACGGTTGGTATCTTCATCGTGAAAAACGAAAGCGAGCTTGAGTCGGCCATGGCTGAAGCGACCAAGTACGACCGCGAATTGCTAATAGAGAAATTTGTGCCGGGTCGAGAATTGACGATTGGCATCCTCGGCGATCAAGCCTTGCCGATTCTCGAAATTATCCCGAAGGGCGGCTTCTACGATTTCACAAACAAGTATCCTTTCTTGAATCCAGGTGCGGGCGGCGGGGCCGAACATGTTTGTCCGGCGAAGATTCCCGAGGATGAAACGCGCGCCATTCAAGAGCTCGCTTTGCGCGCACATCGCTCGCTCGGCCTGCAGGTTTACTCGCGCGTCGATGTTCTCTTACCCGAAAACGGCGCGGCCACCGTGCTGGAAGTAAACACGATTCCTGGGATGACCGAAGCGAGTTTGCTGCCCGAAGCAGCCGCAGCCGCCGGCATCAATTATGTCGATCTTTGCGCGCGCATCATTGCACTTTCTCGTGCCAGAACGGAAGGCGCTTCCAGATGAAAATGGCTCAAAGAAGGTCTCGGCCACGCAATCAGCGGGTGTCAAATTTTCGTCGGCGGCGTCAGCAGCATTTGCTCGACGTAAAAGTCCGTTCCCGCAGAGCTGTGCGGCATCGCACGCGCAGGGTTCTGGTTGTGTTTTCCAGACCGGTTCTGCTGGCCGGGCTCTGCGCTGCTGTTTATCTCGGGGCACGCGAAAGCGCGAGACGCTTGTTCTTCGAGAACTCGGATTATCGGGTGAACACAATCGAACTGCAGACGGACGGCACCTTGCAGCGCGAGCAGGTTCTAAAAGTGGCCGATCTGCGTGAAGGCGAAAATATCTTCACTGTAAATCTGGCGCGTGTGCGTGAGCGTTTGCAGCGGCTTCCGCAGATCGATGAAGTGGAGGTGGTGCGCAAATTGCCGGGAGAAATCGACATCCGTGTCGTCGAGCGAAAGCCGGTCGCCTGGATTACAGGTGAAAAACAAATTTCCGATCCATTTGTCTCAGAGGCCGCTTTTCTAGTGGACGCGCGAGGCGTATTGATGAAAGAAAAGAAGTTGTTGCCGGAATATCTGGGATTGCCGCTCATTTCGGGCTGCTCGAGCGAATCGCTCGAAGAAGGCAAAGTTGTCGAATCATCCGAAGCAAAAACAGCACTGGATCTGCTGCGTTTGAGCACGCGCAGTTTTATGCAAATGCGTTTCCAGATTCGCGAGATCGACGTTTCTAAGAGTTATTGCCTGCTGGTGACGGACAAAAATCACACCCATGTCATGTTTGGCTTAGATAATCTTGAGGCGCAATTGCAGCGGCTCGAGCAATTTCTCGTTTACTCGGACGATTCAAAGCAGGAACTCGAAACGGTGAACTTGCTTGTGCAACGAAACATTCCGGTCACCTTCACCAAACCGCCGGACGCAGTCATTCGTGACACGATCGATCCCCCTGTTGAACCGCGGATTTTGAAAGCAATCCCGGTCCATCCGTCAGCAAAGGCCGCGTCGGCGTCGAAAGCGAAGCCCAGTTCAACGCCGATCGCCAAAGCAATTCCGATTCAACGGCAGAGAAAGAATTAACGAAGATGGCGAGCAGTAATTTATTGATTGGTCTTGAGATAGGCACTTCCAAAATTTGCGTCGTTGTCGGGGAAACTCGGCCCGATGGCACGATCAAAATTCTCGGTGTTGGCCAGACGCCATCGCGTGGCGTGCGCAAAGGCGAAATCGTTGATTTTGAAACGGCCATGAAGTGCGTGCATGAAGCGGTGGTCGATGCCGAACAAAAAAGCGACGTTATGATTCGGAGCGTTTACGTCGGTGTCGCTGGCTCGCACATTCAAAGTTTCAATAACCGCGGCTGTGTGATGTTGCCGGAAGACCGCGATGAGATCGATGAGCAGGACGTTGAGGATGTAAAAATTAACGCGCGTGAGGTGAGTATCCCTGCCCAAAACGCTTTCCTCCACTCAATCATCCAACATTACCATGTCGATGGACAGGACGGCGTGCTTAATCCGGTCGGGATGCTCGGGCAAAAATTGGAGGCCGATTTTCATATCATCCATGGCGTGCGCACCCGCATTCAAAATACCATCCGGTGCGTGAAAGAGCTGCCGCTAGACGTCGAGGACGTCGTCTTCAGCGCGCTTGCCTCCGCCCAGGTAGTTCTCACCCAACACGAAAAAAACCTCGGCGCGTTGGTGATCGATATCGGCGGCGGGACGACCGATTATATTTTATACGTCGATGGTGCGGTCAAGCAAAGTGGTTGCATCGCGGTGGGTGGCGACCATATCACGAATGATATTTCGATGGGCCTGCGCATCCCAATGGCGCGCGCTGAAAAATTAAAAATCGAGGAAGGCAGCTGCGTCCTTGGCAATTGTCTCCCTG
>VBQB01000282.1 GCA_005887855.1 Verrucomicrobiota bacterium
GTCGGCAAGTTTTTCTCCAAATTCCCTGGTCCGCCGAAGTACCTCTGCAATCTTGTCGCGTGGAATTCTTGCAACGCTCCACTCAAGCGGGCCGGTGTTGACCTGCACGAAAGAGCAACTGGCCGTGGGAGCGGAGGCGCGTTGACAAATTTCGTTATGCGGCAAGATGATGGCGGGGCGTTTCGGATTGAAATGCACCTTCCATGTCGATTCTTTCTCAAGGTCAAACGCGGTGGTGGATTTGAGTCCGGATTTAACGGTCACGCGGTACTCCACGCTGGTACTGAAGTCGCCCTTGAGATCGAGGGTATACTCCTCTGGGACGATGTTGAAATTGGCCACCGGCGGCTGGACGCTGATCAGTTTAAGGTTCGCCGGATCCGGGTCGATGGTGTGATTGGTTGTTATTCGAATGAACGCGCCAATCAGGGGCTGGTTTAGTCCGGAAATGCGGTGGATTTTTAGAGGAAAGGTTGTGCCAGCCGGGCGAACGAGCAAATGCGGCAGTGATTCCTGTCTTTTTGGCTCCTTCAACGGGTCGATCACTAATAAAAACGGGCGGCCCGGTGGAAGCGGGTCAATTGGTTCGATTATCATCCAGCCTTGAGACCCAGCCGATTGGTGCGAATCAAGCCGTACTTCAACGGGAAAGCGCTGATGCGTCTCTTTGTCCTGAAAATAAACGGATTTCTGTACGTCCTGGGGCAAAACGTCGCGACTAAACTCCAGGCTCACGCGCGGGCGCGCAACTAGTTCCCACGACAGGTTTCGTCGTTCGATTTCGCTGTCGTCAGCTTCCTCCGCCTTGTCGTTCGTGTCTTGTGGTTGGTTTGCTTCTTCCCTGACCTGGCGATTCGATTCATTGTCTGTTTCCCGGGACGACGCGTCCTCTTCGTTATGAAACACATTGAGGAATCGAAGTGTCCTCAGGGTGAATTTGTCGTATGCGAACTCCGCTCCCCAGTTCTGTGGATCTACCGGATGGCCAGCCAGGTCTTTCAGGCCAGGCCGTAATTTCGCCCTATAAGTCACATTGTGCGACACCATGCCGAACGGAAAATTGATCTCACCTTCCATCTGACTCACCCATCGCCAAGAGGATTTAGTGAAGGGCTCGAATACAATCGGACTCTGATAGCCATACCGCTTCACCTTCTCGAGTTCGATCATCGGCGTGGGAAAAGTGACGCGCAGGGACGGCCTATGGTCGGCCAGTTGTTTTAGTTCGCCGGTTGGGGCGATGACGATCTGATCCTTTTCAGTCTGCGGCGGCTCCTCAACTCTTGCTGGATAAACAGAAGCAGCGACTCCGACGAATGCGGAGATTAAGATGACTATTCTTTTCGAATTCAGGTTCATGGGGTTTGAGGGGTTGATGTTGCGGTTAGTTCGTTGACGCGACGAAGATCTGCTTCGGCCAGCTGGGTTTGGCCCGCGGCACGATACGCGCTCGCACGATGTTGAAGGGCTTGGATAGAGCGGCTGTCAATTTCGAGCGCGCGCGTGAAATCGCGAATCGCGAGGCTGAACTGGCCGAGGTGGTTTAGTAGGTCGCCTCGTTCCAAATAAGCCTCAACGTTTTCAGGTTGCTGAGCGATCCGTGCATCGAGCCCACCAAGGGTTTCCAAACTGGCTTCGGCCGCTTCGAAGGCGGACGGGAACTTATCTTTGTCCCGCGTCCAGTTTTCCGAGACCAGCACTCCAGGATCATCTGGAATGGACTGTTGCAGCTGCCAGAGCAGATGAGCCTTTTCGATTGCGAGTCGAACCGAATCGGGGTCCAGATTCAAGGCATGATCGATATCTTCAAGCGCGGCTTGAAACTGTTGTTGCCGCGTCAACTCCGTTGCTCGTGCGATCCACGTCGCGGGATCGCGCGGTGATTTTTCGACCTGCTCGTTTAGCTCCTCAATTTTTTTGTTTTCTCCCATGATCGGTCCAAAGTTTTTCACCTGGGGGTCGCTCGGATTTATCTCGCGGGCGCGCTCCAAGTCCTGCTGCGCCGCATCCCAATCGCGCAATTGTTGATTCATTCGTGCCCGTTGCACGCGCGCTTCGAGATTGTCCTCAGCCTTGATCCATTCCGTCAATCGATCACGTGCTTCGATCCACTGACCGAGCTTGGCATGGGCAGAGGCCAGTTTTCTCCAGCTCGCACGACGCGAATCGATGTCGAGATCGGGATGGCGAAGGTAAGCCGACCACGCTTTAATCGCTTCGAGGGGCCGATCCTGTTTCATTTCCTTGTCGCCACGCAAGGCGTCAATTTTTGCCGGCTTTGGCGAGACGTTGTGTTGCCAACGGTCCAATGCCGCATCGAATCCTGCGTAGTCGTTTTGATCCAACAGCGCCTTTGCTTGCAACGCCCAGGTCTCCGAATCGTTAGGAACTTTTTCCAGGATCCGCCGAGTAAGGTCGCTCACGGCATAAGGCGCTGGGGGCGTCGCTGCCAGTACATTGGCTAACTGCGCGCGCAACGCTCTCACCTGCCCCGCCTCTCGGTAGTTATTCCACCACAAATATCCACTTACGCCCGCAGCGAGGGCGACTAATAACGCTGCAACTGCGGCCAGCAAACGCTTGCGCTTCGCTGATTCGCCGGCCGCTACGGAGGCTCGCGCGAATTCCTGTTCCCGCGCGTCCAATTCCTCGCTACGCGCGAGCAGAGTCTTCACTTCAGTGAGCAGTTTGCCCGACCACCAGAGATAGCTTGAGTCGCGGTTCTGTTCTTCCCAAAGACCAAACGCCGCGCTGGCTCGCGCGCGCCGCCGAAGGAATTCCCGGTCGGCCTGGAGCATTTGCTGAAGACGCGGCCAGTGCGTGAACAACGCTTCATGTGCAACCTGCACCACGGAGCGATTTTGCTCATCGCGATCCGTTACCAGCAGTCGTCCTTCGACGAAGGCGTGGAGAAAGTGCTGTCGCTCCGCGGTCTGGCCGAGTGCGTCCATCTTCGCGACGCGGCGGACAAAGGAATCCTTTTCGACCGTGACGAGCGCGCGGAAAATCACGTCGAAAAGCGATGCTACTTCGGGTGGCAGGGCCTTGAAAACATCCTCGGCTGCCGTTTCCAATGCGCCTTCGATGCCGCGCAATTCCCTAAACGCGGCATGAGTAAGAACACGATCGTCGCGGCGCCGATTATAAAGTTCATCAAGCGTGAACTCGATCAGAGGTAAGGCACCGGGATTGCGTCCCGCTGCATCCAGAAGAGCGTCATCCAGACTTGTCCCGGTTTCCGCTTCCACCTCGAACTCCAGACCGGCCGCGATAGCCGGCAGCCGGATAATTTGGCTGAGCTCAGACTTGGTCGGTGGCAACAGCTGATATTGACCCTGGCCGCTTTTTAAGGTGACAAGCTCAGGGATTTCTTCGCAGCCGCTGTAAAACTCGCTTCGCAGCGTGGCTAGCACCCAAACTGTACCGCTGCGTGCCATCTCTCCAATCGCGGCGACAAAACGTTTGCGTGTCTCCAAAGGGAAACGGTCAGCCATGGTAAAAAGCTCTTCCAGCTGATCCACGAGCAACAAGAATCGAGCGGATGGCGGCGCGTTGAGCTGCTCTTTTGTCTGAACATCTCGCGCAATTTGCGCGAGATTGGTTTTGATCAGCAATGGCACGCCGCCCGGGGCCTCGCGCAAAGCTCTTGTCAGGTCTTCAGCCGAGGTTCCACTTGCAGCCATTTCCGGTAAAGCCGTCTTGCTCATCAGAGCTGCAGCCAGACCGGCGAAAATGTCGCTTGCCCCCTCACTTGGCCGCAGCGTTGCCCAACGCCACAGGCCAATACCCTCGACAACACCCGGCCGCACCAGCATCGGCATGATGCCCGCCCGCGCCAGCGACGATTTACCGGAACCGCTTCCTCCAAAGATGAGCGTGAACGCACAGTCCGCGGCAGCCTGTGCTTGCATCGCGTTGAGAACGTCATCGATGGCCTTGGTCCGTCCGAAAAAAACCTCCGCGTCCTCGAATTCAAACGCGCGCAGCCTGCGGAAGGGCGACCCCTTTGTATAAGTGCCAAAGCGAACCCTCGCCCCCGGAGACTCCGGCAGCGGCGGTGCTTTTTCTTCGATAATCTTGTGCAGGTCGCTTTCCAGTTTGTCTTGGAAGTCGGCGAGACCATTATAGGTATTGGAGGCGATTCTGAATGTTCCGTCGGGATTCAAAAACCATCGTTCCACGAAATTTTGAAGGGCCTTATACTGCCGCACCTTTTCCTCCCGCACGTCTTCGGGCTCGATCGGAATCATCGGCTGCTGTTGATTGCGATAGACGTATATTGCAGGGGTTCCACGCTTCGTGAAAGATTCCGCGGCTTCCTCTAGCTCGTATTCGGTACCGGACGCGTACGGGCTTCCATCCGCGTGCCGATACTTTTCGTTCAATCGGGAGCCAAGCCGCGACCACAAGATACAAATTACGATGTCGAAATCCGAAGGTTTCGGAATATTACCCTGGTAATCGGTCGTCGCGCGCATCGGCTCGTATTCCCAGAGGTAGGGCTCGAGCTTCACCCGGCGAATGTACTCACCCTGCAAGCGATTAAGTACTTGACCAGCCAGTTCGCGCTCGCGACCGACATCTCCAGGGGAGGAAACGAAGACTCGCAACACTTTCACCGCGCCTATGATTGTCGCAAACTTCGTGGGGAAACGTCAATCACCCAATTTGATGTCGTGTTTTCGGACAGCGTCCGTAAATCGCAATTGCGAG
>VBQB01000283.1 GCA_005887855.1 Verrucomicrobiota bacterium
ATTCATTTTTGCCTGCGCTTCCGATCAACGGTTCAACGCGGCCCGGCTGATGTGCGAGATGGAAGCGATCGGGGGGAAGTACGATCTAATTAATCGTCTCCTCATGCGCTACTACGCGATTCCGGTAATGCGCGAACGATTGATCATGTTGAACGACCATTTTCGCTTCGTCAATTGGGAGCCGGAGCAAGGACCGGGGCGAACCGATACGTTCAATCCGGCAAAAACACTTCTGGAATTTCCGCTCGAACAACTGGAAACGCGAGAGCTGGTCGGCCTGTGTGACTTTCCATCTATCTGGTTGCAGGGTCCGCGCAAAGCGCAGCAGCTGCACGCCCATTGGGACGGCAACAACAGCATGATGGAAGAACGCAACAAGAGTGCCGCCTTCGGCACCGGCACGTTTCCACCGACAATTGATTTGAAACAAATGGCGCGGATCGAACAATGGCTGCTTTACAAAGAGCCGCCGAAGTATCCCTTTTCGGTTAACGAGCAATTGAGCGCACAAGGCGAGAAGCTTTACGCGCAATACTGCGCGAATTGCCATGGGCGCAATGGTTGGGATTTCACCGGCGCGGATGTCGGCAACGTCGTGGCAATCAATCAGATCGGCACTGACCGCCACCGGCTAGACTCTTATACCGAAGAACTAGCCGCTGCGCAGAACACTCTTTGCGCAGGCTATCCGTGGCGATTCAGCCATTTTCGAAAGACGTTTGGCTATGTCAATCTGCCGCTCGATGGCATCTGGCTGCGCGCCCCATACCTTCATAATGGTTCGGTGCCAACGTTGCGCGATTTGCTAAATCCCAGCGCCGAACGTCCCACGGTTTTTTATCGCGGGTATGATGTTTTCGACCAAGCGAAGGTCGGATTTGTCTCGGACGTGAGCCGATTCGGCGATGACGGCCACAGTAGGGACGATCCGGGAAATCCGAGAAGGTATTTCAGACTCGAGACCCAGCCGAAACCGGCGGGCGCGACGCCGCGGGAGCGCAATGAAGGCAATTCAAACGCCGGCCATGAGGGACCAGCCTACGGCACGATGCTCTCGCCCGCTGAGAAGGACGCAATCGTCGAATATCTGAAAACTTTTTGACCATCCGCCTAGTGATAAATCTATGAGCCTTCAACCGAAAACGCGAGGGGTCCTTTGGATCTCGGCGATTGTGCTCGTGATTTTGATTGCGCTTGGCGCTTTCTTCACCTGGACGAAATTTTTCCGCGAAGAAAAAGAAGTCTTTGCAAACGAAGAAGAGCATTTCAAGTATGGCTCACTCGGGGCGGAGGGCGATCGCGGTATTCCGTATTATCTCTGGCTGGTTTTGCCCCGCGTTTTTCCTGATCTGATGCCGGGCCCGGGCGGCTACAAATCGTTCGGCGTGGTATGGGAAGAAGGTCATGAAATTCCCGTCGGCTTTTCGAAAAAAGTTGTCGGTTTCGCGCGAATCACGAACAACTGCGCCATCTGTCACACTGCGACGTACCGTTTGAGCGAGGACGAGGTGCCGCACGTCGTAGCCGGCGGACCTGGGCAAACGAACAACCTGCAAAAAATGCTGCGGTTTTTGTTTAAAGCCGCGCAGGACCCGCGCTTCAATTCGGACATCATCATGAACGAGATCCGGCTGGTGAACGCAAACAACTACGGCAATGGCGGTCTCTCTTTCATGGATCGGCAGATTTATCGTTATCTCCTGATTCCGCTGACGAAGAAGGCGCTGCTCAAACAGGAAAAGCAATTCACTTGGATGGAGTGTTATGTCACGGACGGCAAACCGAAGCCACATTGGGGACCGGGCCGCGACGATGCCATGAACCTTACGAAATATTTCATGACTAGTATGCCCGAGGACAATACTGTCGGGCCAACCGATTTTCCTTCGATCTGGAACCTCGGGATCCGGAGCGGAACGGACAAGACTGGCAAACAGATGTTGCTAAACTGGACTGGCGACACCCCGGCAGTGCGCTCAGTGTTGATTGATTCTGCGCTTGGTCTCGGTGCGCCGGCCCGCCCGTGGTTTCTCAAACGGATGGCAGATCTCGATCGTTATCTCAGCGACTTGCCGCCACCGCCGTGGCCATTTGCGGAGACGAATCCGATCAACCGGCAAATGGCGGATGAAGGCCAGAAAATTTATGCCCGCGATTGTGCCTCATGCCATGAACCGCGCGCTGAGTTTACAAATAAAGTCGTCCCGATCGCTGAGATCGGTACCGATCCGGAGCGAATGCATTCGTGGGCAAAAGTTGCGGCCGAGGAAGCCAATCGGCGCGTAAAACAATTAGGAATTGATCGGCCGCCGATGGTCGAGCGCGATCCATACGGCTATCTTTCGCCGCCGCTTGACGGCATCTGGCTGCGCGCACCTTACCTGCACAACGGCTCGGTACCGACATTGCGCGATTTGTTCAATCCGCCTAAGGAACGGCCGCAAACTTTTCATCGCGGCTACGATGTTTTTGACCCGATCAACGTCGGATTCAAAGAACCGCCGCTGCGGCAAGTCGGTCCGAACGGCGAATTGAAACAACCTTACTTTCTCTTTGATACGAGACAACAGGGGAACGGCAATCAAGGACACACCTACGGCACACAATTGCCGAATGAGGATAAGGATAAACTGATCGAATATTTGAAGACCTTGTGAGCTTGAATCCTCTCTCTTTTTAGGGGCGGCCGTGTCAAAGCACCCATCGAAGGACTAGGCCCAAGCTGCGGTCACTGTGTGCGATGTGAAAAGCGCTTGTGCCCTCGGCGGTTCTCCGGCAGTTTCGTGATGTCATGGCGAATCGGAAGCTCGGTTGTCTCAGTATTTTTTTGTTCGTCGCCCTTTGCGCCAGTCTCTTCATTAATTTCGTGTTGGTCATAGCGGCGTTCCAACGCCTTGGCGGTGTCCGGGAACCTGAGCCGATTCCCCGCTTCCGCGAGATCCTCCTGCAACGAGGCGCCCGCGGAACTACCGACAAAGTCGCCCTCATCACCATGCGTGGGTTGATCAGCTCTTCGATCCCTGGGACGGTCGGCGATTCCATGGTCGATGACTTGCGCGCAGCACTGCAACAAGCCCGCGAAGACGATCGCGTTAAGGCAATCGTCCTGGAAATCGATTCGCCCGGCGGAGAAGTAACGGCCTCCGATGCGATTTATAGTGCGGTTGTCAAAGCGCGCGCGAGAAAGCCGGTCGTGGTTTACATGGATTCGCTCGCCGCTTCGGGTGGTTACTACGTTTCATGTGGCGGTAAGTTTTTGATGGCAAGCGACACAACAATCACCGGCAGCATCGGTGTCATCATCCAGACTTTGAACTACGAGCAATTGTTCAACAAAGTCGGACTTGCTTCCGTTATTTTCAAAAGCGGCAAGTTCAAAGACATGCTTAATGGCGCGCGACCGATCACGCCGGAGGAACGTGAGCTTGTCCAGAGTTTCATTATGAAGACCTACGACAAGTTTCTGGGCATCGTTGCGGCCGAGAGGAATCTTCCCGCCGATCTGCTGCGCAACACGATCGCTGATGGCCGAATTCTCTCGGGCAAAGAGGCGTTCGACAGCAAACTTATCGATGGGCTTGGTCAATTTGAAGACGCCTTTACCAAAGCGAAACAACTGGGGAATGCGCCGGAAGCGAAATTTGTGAAGTACGGCCCGCCTTTCAGCCTGAGCCGGTTCTTCCGCCTATTCGGGCAAGCGGATTCCAAGCTCGAGCTCCAACTGCCGAAGCAGTTCGTTCCACAACTGGAAACCGGGCGCGCGTACTTTCTACCGAGCTATTACGCTCCATAGGCGCCGGGACGCATGCCACCGGACAACCTCTCCGCGATGCTCGGAGCCGTCCCGAACTTCGTTTTTAGCGTTCTTTTCCTTCTTTACATCCTCGCCAGCGTTTATATTTACGTTTCGCTGGTTCGCCAGATCAGCGCGCGAAGATCGGCATTCCCCAACGGGTCGACGAGAACGTTCGGATTGCCCGAAGCAGTACTGGCCGCCGCATTGATCTTCTTGCTCCTGCTTAACATCAGCGCGTCGCTTTCGAATCGGTCGGTCCAGCTCAACGCGCGCAATCTTCTGGAAAACCTCCTTTTTACGGTTGCGCTTGTGCTGTTCATCGCGGTTTTCCTGCGTCTTCGCGGGTTGGACCTGAGTTCGTTAGGCGGCTTCTTTAGAATTACATTTCTTCGCGCCCTCAGCACGGGAACAGTTTTGATATTGGCCGCCTACCCTTTGATTTCGATTGCCGACGCCATTACACAGCGCGTGTTTGGAAGCGGCTCGAGCAAGCAAAGTATTGTCGAGCTTTTCAGTGGATCGCGCACGATCGAGCAACGAATGCTGATCATAGTTTTCGCGGTAGCGATCGCACCGGTGGTCGAGGAATTTCTCTTTCGATTTTTCCTCTACGGCGTACTCAAGCGCTATTTCGGCCGTTTTCTCGGGATCACCGTCAATGCCTTGCTTTTTGCTGCCGCGCACACGCATTTCCCCTCTTTCGCGCCGCTCTTCGTTCTGGGAAGTTGTTTCACTATTGCCTACGAATGGAGTGGTTCGATTCTCGTCTCGATGACGATGCATGCGCTTTTCAATTCGCTGTCGCTCACCGTGCTTGCCTTTCCCGAGCTCTTTTCGCAATGAAACTGAAAGCGCTCGGTGAAGACGGGCTGCTCGACCAACTTTTGCCTCCTCTTCCGCTCGGAAAATCGGTCTTCCTTGGCGCTAGTGATGACTGCGCTCTGGTAAACGTCCCGTCCGGCCGCAATTTTCTTGTCCTCAAAACTGATTGCATCGTTGAGGGCATCCATTTTCTGCCCCGAACCAATCCCGTCGACGTTGGATGGAAAGCAATGATGCGACCCCTGAGCGATTTTGCCGCGGCATCAGCTGTGCCTCAGTTTGCGTTGATTACACTCATCGCCTCAAAAGAAACAGAGGCTGAGTGGG
>VBQB01000284.1 GCA_005887855.1 Verrucomicrobiota bacterium
ACCAGCCTTTCTTTCCGTCGCGTTGCGCACGGCGGACGCCAAAGACAAGGTGAATCATCGAGTCGATTGCGATGCCTATGCAGACATTGGTGGCCGGCGCCGAGATGACGTCCATCGGTACATGCAGCCAGCCGATGCCGCCGAGCATGCACAGCGGCACGAGCGTCAGACTCACGATCATCGCCACGGCACCGCGAACGGACCGGGCGACGATCCACGCGATCGCGATGAACAAAACGTTCAGCCAGAACAGGCCGGTTACCAAACTGGAAGCGACAAGCGCCGCCAGTCGACCTTGCAGATAGTAAATGCCGCCAACGAGAGGGGTCTTGAATCCGTGCTTGCGCGCGATCGAACGAAGATCGTCGACGACTTCGAGCCGGTGTTTGTCGTGACGGCCTTCGATCATCCGAAGGAGGAACACGCCTTGCGTGCGATCTTCGGTTACAAAACCTTTGGCCACGCGAGCGTATTTCGGCTGCTCCATGATCTCCATCATCTTTTCGTAACTCAGAAAAAAGGAGAACGGCGTTCGATCGCCTTCAGCCAGGAGAGTCGGAAGTGAAATCACGGCCCCCACAGGTTTGTAATTCTCCAGCGCTCCTTGCAGCGTCCACATCTTCCGGTAGGCAGCGTCCGTGTTCAGTTTGCTGCCGTCGGCGGCGGCCACGACCAATGTGAGCGGACTCGAGCCGCCGGTGCGGTCGACGTATTCCAATCCGTCGCGCAGTTCCCGATGGGGCTTGAAATAATCGAGAAGGCTCGGGTCGGTGTTTACTTGCTTCAGCCCAAATCCCAGGCCGGCGCTGAGGAGAATGACGGCCAGCGACAACGGCACAAACGGCTGCGACCAAAATGTGTCGGAAGGTTCTGCCTCCAAGAGCTTGCTTTTGCGCGGCACAGCCCAGCGCAGGAACGACGGATACATCACGTAAGCGCAGATCAATGCCACGACCGTCCCGAGCACGCCGCCGAATCCCAGTTCGCGCAACGGCTTGGCTTGCACGATCAACAAACTGCCGAACCCGAGCGACGCGCAAACCATTGACCAAAACGAAGCGGGAAATGTCATGCGCCGGGCGGCTGCCGCGAGATCGGGCGATTTCTTCCCCATCCGATCGGCGAGTGTCTGCCAGTTGAAAGTCATGTAAACCAAGTGCGACAACGCCACGACAAATACGATCGTGCCGAGGTTCACCGTGAGGATGCCGATCTTTTTGCCGAACATTGACTGGAGAAGCAACGTCAACAAAACGGCGCTCGTGCAGGTCGCGAGCATTCCCAGAAACACCCGACCGGATCGGAACATCACCGCCATTGTCAGCCCAAACAAAATGATTGCGGTAAGGCTGAAGTACCAGAAGTCGTGGGCCAGACTGCGCCGGATCATCTCGACGACATAAGGCGGACCGGCGATATGAATTCGAAAATCTTTCTGATCGAGCTCGTGCATGATCCGCTCGAGATGCTTGATCGACTTCTCGGGGTCCTTGCCTTCCATGAACACGATGACATTGCTGGATTTGCGGTCCGGAGCGATCAGGAGGCGGCTCCAAAATGGGCTCGCCAACGCGTCTTGGAAATTCTTCGGTCCCGCGGTCAAACTCTTGACAGCGCTAACCGCATCAATCGTGTTGATCTGTTGAGTGAGTTTTTGGATCCGACCGAGGTAGCGCGGTGATGAAATATTCCGGGACGACACAGTCAGGATAACTTCGGGCCGCGACGGAAAACGCTGCTCGATCTTTTTAGATTGGCGGAACTGCGGATCACTGGTTGAAAAGAAAAAATGCTCATCCACCACCGGCTTAAGATCGACAAGCCCCGCCACCAGTACGAACAAAGCGACCGTCAGCGCGAGCATCCACCAGTGCGTTCCGAACCGGACCGCCATCTTCGAAACTGTAGTGCTAAGTTTCATCGCCAAACGCTGGCCGATTACGAAATCGTGGCCAGTCGAAAGCCGGGGTCACCTCGTGCACCATTGCCGATTAAATCTAGATAATTTCGACCGGACATTTCGGCAATGCCGCCAGAAAGCCCCGCCCGTAGGGCTTGGTCACGATTCGATTGTCTAAAATGACGATGATGCCACGGTCGCTTTTTGTCCGAATCAGCCGGCCGACTCCTTGTCGAAGTTTTAAGATCGCCTCGGGCAACGAATATTCGGTGAACGGATCGCCACCGCGCTCTTCCACAAGCTCGAGTTTCGCTTCGATGAGGGGATAATCCGGCACGGCGAAAGGCAGGCGTGTGATGATCACGTTGGAAAGCGCCTCGCCTGGAACATCGACACCGCCCCAAAAGCTGTCCGTGCCGAATAAAACGCTGCGCGGCGTTGTTTTGAATTGTTCGAGCAATTTGCTGCGCGGCGCGCCCCCGCCTTGCACCAGAAGATTCATCTCCTTTTCCACAAAAAATTTCTGCATCTGCCCTGCCACCTGCTGCATGTCGCGGTAGCTCGTAAAAAGGACAAAAGCGCAGCCGTCAGTTTTTTGGACGAAGTGTGCGATCCAGCGCTCTAGTTCTTTCTGATATCCTGCGTCGCGCGGATCGGGCATTTTTCGCACAATGAAGATTTTCATTTGCGTGCGAAAATCGAACGGACTCCCGAGCAGCAACGGTTCGATTTCATCTGCGCCGATGCGCTGGCGAAAATAGGCGAGATCCGGACGGCCGACTGAGAGCGTTGCGCTCGTCATGACGCACGAGCAATCTTCGCGAAAAATCATCCGGCGCAGTACCGGCGCGATGTCGATGGGTGCCGCGTTCAGCGAGAGAAACTGCGCGGTCTTGCCCGTCCGTTCGACCCAATAAACGTGTTCGCGAGCGCTTTGTTCCAGAAAAATGGCAATGCCGTCACGCGCATCGCGAATGCGCCGGCCGAGTTCCTGCAATTCGGCCTTCAGAAATTCATCATCGGCGCGTCTGGCGACTTCGGCGATACGTGCCTGTAATCCGGTCAAATGCCCGGTGATCGTGTCGGGAACAAACTCCGGCGCGCGGACACGAAATTCGCGGCCCTTTCGGAAATCGCAGGATGATTCGATTGCCGCGAAAAACCTGTCCAATTCGTCGACGAGGTCGGCCGCTAATCTCACCCCGGCCGCTTCTCGCGTGACCGTGAACAGGCCCTTTCGTGTGCGTGCATTGTAGAGCCGTTGGATTGTGGATCTTAGTCCGTATTGTGAGATGCCAATGCCGATCTGACGCGAGGCGACCTGCTCGACCGTGTGCGCTTCGTCGAAAATGATGAAGTCGTTCGGAAAAAGATAACCGCTTTCGCGTTCTTCCTGTGCGTCCGGACTTCCCAAAAGCATAAAGAGCAGCGTGTGGTTAATCACGATCACATCCGACGAGAGAAGCAGCTTACGCGCT
The DNA here is from genome assembly GCA_005887855.1 of Verrucomicrobiota bacterium. Next base: position 3,379 of record VBQB01000284.1, read on the forward strand.
TGCTGATAGAAACAGTTCGATTGCTGTCCGCAGCTTTTTCCTGTGCAGATATGCGGCTCACTGCAAACTTGAGTCCAAACTTTCGGATCAGGCTCGATCGACAAATCACTAAGCGAGCCATCGCGAGTCGTACCCGCCCACTCCGCCAGTCTCGTCAGCTCATTTTGTTCCGGGCCGGTGAAAAGCTCGTTTTGCTGTTGAAGGGCGCGTTCCAACCTCCGAGGACAAAGATAATTTTGCCGTCCTTTCATGAGGGCAGCGTCGAACTCTTCGGGCAAAATCTTCTTTAAGATGGGGATATCTTTGTAAAGAAGCTGTTCCTGAAGATTGATCGTGTGGGTCGAGACGATCGCCTTTTTGTGCTGCTCGAGCGCAAACAGAATTGCCGGAGCGAGATAGGCAAGCGATTTACCCACGCCGGTCCCCGCTTCAACGACAAGATGTCGCTCTTCTTCCAGGGCCGTTGCCACGGCCACCGCCATTTCCTGCTGTTGCGGACGAAATTCGAAATTCTTTGCCTTTGAGAGGCGCCCATTCTCGGAAAATATTGTGCGAATTCGTTCGACAAATTCGGTGCCCAGAGAATCTTTCAACGCGATCATCGAAATTTTGATCCAATTTAGTTCGTGAAGCTCCTCGATCGCTACGTGGTTCGCAATTTCTTGCAGGTCTATCTTTACTGCATCGCGGGCTTTATCTCGATCTGGCTCATTTTCGATGTGAGCGACAATATTTCGACATTTATCGACGAGCACATTGGTCTCTTGCTCGCCGTCCGGTATTACGCCACGCAGGTCCCACAAGTGTTTATCATTCTGCTGCCGGTGTCGCTTCTGCTCGCGCTCCTTTTTACGCTGGGGCGAATGTCGCGTGCGAATGAAATCGTGTCCATGCTAACCGCGGGCGTAAGTCTTCCGCGCGTTCTCCTGCCATTAATTGGCATGGGTCTGCTCACCGTGGCGGCAAGCATGGTGCTAAATTATTCGCTTGCGCCGCACGCGGAACTAGCGCGAAAAACGCTTCTCGAACAAGCGCGTGCGCGGCCGGCGGCCCTGATTGAAGGACAGATCTTTCGCAATCGAACCGATTCCCGAACCTGGTTCGTTCAGAATTTTCGGCACGGCGGCACCACCTTCAACAACGTCCAGGTGCTCCAGCAGGACCCAAACGACAATATCGTTACAAATTATCTGGCGGCCCGCGCTTTTTATCGGCCGGAAACGAAAACCTGGGATCTTCAGAACGTAAAAGTCGTCCATTACGATCGCTCCGGTAATATCATCAACGAACAGATTTATCCTTCGCTCAAGGTTGAGCACTGGAGCGAGACCCCTTTTCGGCTAGGCAGCGCAAACGAACGGGCGGAGTTCCTACTCATTTTCAGTATCGTCTCGCCCTGCCGTGGACGTGTTTGGTTGTTGTTTGTATCGCGGCCCCGCTTGGAGTCGGGTACTCACGGCGCGGTATTTTATCAAGTGTCGCCGCTTCGGTGATTCTCGTTTTCTCCATGAATTTTCTCACTCATCTTTTCCTCGCGCTCGGCGAGGGCGATCGTATCTCTCCCTGGGTGGCGGCGTGGACGCCCAATCTTCTTTTTGCCGCGATCGGCCTCTATTTGCTCTACCTCCGGGCTTCCAACCGCGAAGCGCCCGGCTTTCATCTTTTCACCGCGCGACGTATAGTTGCGCGATGAATCCGCTCCCAAATGAATGGGCAATCAAGCACCGCGCGGACGCCTGTGCCGTTACGCGTCGGCCCTTTGCCGCCGGGGAATCTTTCTACACGCTTCTCTTCCATGATGCTGATGGTTATCGCCGTGAAGATCTGAGCAAAGAGGCATGGCGTAACCGGAACGAGAATATTCAGCCATTTTCATTTTGGAAATCACGCTACGAACCTCTGCCACCGCCATCGCCCGAACCCCTGGCGAAAGAGAATGCCGAACAACTTTTTCGACGCCTGATTGCAACGGAGAACCCGCCGGCGAACGCGTGCTACGTCCTCGCCGCCATGCTTGAGCGCAAGCGCATTCTGAAACAAATTCGAAGTGAAGAGGCTGCGGACGGGCGCGTTTTGATCTACGAACAGGACGCGACCGGCGACGTTTTTATCGTGCCCGATCCGCAATTGCGGCTCGATGAGTTGGAAAATGTGCAGAACGAAGTCGCGGACCTGCTCCAGACCGCGGCACATCGTTGAAAGATCGACATGTTTCTTCCCTGGTTTTTCGAACACTTTCCTCTTTACCTCGCGCCGATGGCCGGGATATCGGACAAAATTTTCCGACAGCTCTGCAAAGAATATGGCGCCGACGTTCTCACGACCGAATTCGTTTCTGCCGAAGGAATTTTCTGCCGCAATGCGCGTACCCGTGAATACCTCGATTTTGATGAGATCGAACGGCCAATCGGTGTGCAACTCTTCGGTGCCGATGACAAGCACATGGCGGAAGCGGCGTGCCAGGTCGTTGATTGGGCGCGTCCAGATTTCATTGATCTAAATTTCGGTTGTCCCGTCAACAAAGTGGTTGCCAGAAATGGCGGCTCCGCGTTGTTGAAAGATTGTCCGACTTTGGCCAGGGTTGCGACCGCGGTAGTTCGGGCGGTCGCGCCGGTGCCGGTGACGGCCAAGATTCGCATTGGCTGGGATGCCGATTCGATCAACGCCGCGCGTGTAGCACGCCTGCTCGTTGATGCAGGAATCGCGGCGATAACTGTGCACGGTCGCACGCGCGCGCAAGGTTATGCTGGTGCCGCGGATTGGGATATCATCGGCGAAGTTGCCGCTGCTGTTCCGATTCCGGTTATCGGCAACGGCGACCTATCCAGTGCCGCCGACGTTGCGAAACGACGCCGTGAAACCGGAGTCGCGGGCGCGATGATTGGTCGCGCGGCCATGAGCGCCCCATGGATTTTCAATCAGATCAAAGAGTATCTCGCCAGCGGACAGATTGTGGATGCACCCAGCTTATCGGGAAAGTGGAACCTGATTCTGCGCCATTGCCAGCTCGCGGTTCACGAATGGGGCGCGGAGGAACCCGCGATTCGATCGATGCGCGCGCGCCTGATGGCTTACTCGCGGACCATGTCCAATGCGAAACGGTTGCGTGAGAAATTTTCACACGTGTCAACGCTCGCCGAAGTTGAGGAGATCGCGGAAGAAAATATTTTGAATCAAGAAAGTACGAATACGGAGCAGGAAAAAGTTGAAAGTCCGGTTCCCGCGTTCCTGCTTTCCTAATTCTCTTCGATGACGATGGAATCCACCGCAATCAATTACAAGATCGGTAACGAGCGCCTGATCAAAGTGACGGATAACGCATCCCGCAAATTACTTTCGTTGCTCGAAAAACAGGGAAGACCAAACGGCGCGTTGCGGGTAGCGGTGATCGGCGGTGGCTGTTCGGGCTTGCAATACAAAATGGACCTCGTGGACGGTCCGGCGAATCGCGACATTCTTGTGCAATCATCGAACGTAAATGTCGTTGTCGATCCGAAAAGCGCGCTTTTCGTGAGCGGTTCGCTTTTGGATTACAGCGAAGACCTGCAAAAAGGCGGTTTCAAGGTCACCAATCCCAACGCGGTCGCGCACTGCTCCTGCGGCGAAAGTTTCGCCGCATGATTGATCACTTTGCCTTGCTGCAACAGCCGCGCCGCCCGTGGCTCGACGCAGAAGAGTTGAAGCAAAAATATCATCAGCTCGCAGCGGAGGCGCACCCCGATCGACAATCGGTTGATTCGAAAGATCCGAACACGGACTTCGGAAGGTTGAATGACGCTTATCGAGTCCTGCTCGATCCCAAATTGCGACTGTATCATCTCCTGAGTTCGGAAGGGATATCCCTCGCTGACGAAGCCGTACCGGACGAATTGGGGAATCTCTTCGTCCAAACCGGAATGCTCATCCACGAAATCGATCGGCTCCTCAAGGAGACCAAGGAGGCAAATAGCGCTTTACGTAAGTCGCTGTTGCAATCGGAAATCTTGGAGAAGCAAAGGCGCGCCAAAGATCTCCTGGGTAAGTTGAACAAGTTGTATCAAGGCGCGCTACAAGAATTACAGATCCTCGATCGCGCCTGGCTGAATGATCGTCAGCGAATCACACCGGCATTGCGCGATCTGTATCAGCGCCTGGCGTATTTAACCCGCTGGATTGCACAGATTGAAGAGCGCCAGTTCCAATTGTCGATCTAACAGGAATTCAATGTTGCATTCGGCCAAATGAATAACCAGTTTGTTCTCTTTTAATCGCAATGGATCTTTCATCACGAATCGCAATCCCCCTCTCCGTAATTTCATCATTCCTGTTCTCGGTAGCCCCGACGGTAGCACAGAGACCCCCCGATACCACGCGGCTGCTCCGGTTTCCTACGACGAACGACCATCAAATCATTTTCTGCTATGCAGGCGAACTTTACACGGTTGGCAAGGAGGGCGGCATTGCCCGTCGCCTGACGAGCGGCCCCGGCTACACTTCGTTCCCGCGCTTCTCGCCCGATGGCGCGCAGGTCGCGTTCACTTCGCAGTACGACGGTAACACGGAAGTTTACGTGATGCCGGCCGAAGGCGGTGCGCCGAAACGCCTAACGAGCTCGGCAACGCTCGGCCGCGACGATATTTCGGACAGGATGGGGCCGAACAATATCGTCATGACTTGGGAGAACACGAAGCCACTGGTGGTTTTTCGCTCACGGATGAAGTCGTTTAATGATTTCATTGGTCAGCTCTTCACGGTGGGCCTGGACGCGGAATTGCCGCAGCAATTGCCAGTGCCACGGGGCGGTTTCACTTCTTTCTCACCCGATGATTCGAAGATGGCGTTCAACCGCGTTTTCCGAGAATTCCGCACATGGAAGCATTATCGCGGCGGTATGGCCGATGACATCTGGGTTTACGATTTCAAGAACGGCGCGACGGAGAACTTAACGAGCAACCCGGCGCAGGACATCTGCCCGATGTGGGGCCCGGACAACAAAATTTATTTCATCTCGGACCGGGACGGCCGGATGAATCTTTTCTCGATCAATCTCGCATCAAAGGAAACGAAGCAGCTAACGAACTTCAAGGACTTCGACATTAAATTTCCATCGATCGGAAAAGAGTCGATCGTCTTCGAGCAGGGGGGATACATCTGGCGCTACGATCTGGCAAGCGGGCAAGCCGCGTCGATCCCGATCGAGATCAAGGAAGACTTCGCCTCCGGACGGTCGGCTCTGGTCGATGCATCCAAGCATGTCGAGTCGGTGAATTTGGCGCCCGATGGCGAACGCACGATTGTAGTGGCGCGCGGCGATCTTTTCTCGGTCCCAGCAAAAGAGGGCACGCCACGCAATTTGACCAGAACGTCGAACGCGCATGAACGCGACGCGGTGTGGTCGCCAGATGGAAAATGGATCGCTTACAACTCCGACGCGACCGGCGAGAACGAGCTCTATGTCCGCTCCCAAGACGGCCAGGGCCAACCGCAACAGGTGACGAGCGGCGCGGACACTTATTATTACAAGCCCCTGTGGTCGCCCGATAGCAAGAAGCTGCTTTGGAGCGATCGGTTGCAGCGATTGCTTTATGTCAATGTTGCCACGAAAACGGTGACGCAAGTCGATCAGGATAAGTACGGCGAGATCGAGGCTTACAACTGGTCGCCCGACAGTCAATGGATCGCGTGGGGGCGACCAGAGGAGAACGGTCTGCCAAGGGTTTATCTCTTCTCCACTGCCAACAAACAACGGACTGCCGTGACAGATAGCTGGTACGGTTCGGGCGAAGCGGTCTTCAGCGACGACGGGAAGTATTTGCTGCTCAGTTCAGCGCGCGATTTCAAGGCAACACTTGGCTCAGAGGAGTTTGAAAACGTTTATCGCGACATGGAACGCGTCTATCTCGTTACGCTCGCCAAGGAAACCGAATCGCCATTGGCGCCGCGCAGCGACGAAGTGGGCAAGGCGGAAAAGAAAAGAGAGAAAGAGAAGGAAAAGGAGACTGCGGAGAAAAGGCCAGGCGAGGGAGCCGGCGAGAAGAAGCCCGATGAAAAGAAACCCGAGATCGCGAAGGCGAAGAAGCCTGTCGTCGTGAAAGTCGATACCGATGGCATTCAGAATCGCATCGTTGGCCTGGAAATCACACCAGGCAGTTACCGGAACATCCGCATGTTAGATGACCGTATCTTTTATCTGCGCCGCACCGTCGGGGACGAAACCGGCGAAGACGAGGAGGAAGAACGCCGCCCCGACAAGAAATCACATCTTTGCGCTTACAATCTGGAAGACCGGAAAGAGACCGTACTCGGCGACGTGAATGATTACCAAATCACATTCGACGGCAAGAAGATACTGGTCAAAATCAAGAAAGATTACGCCATCATCGATCTGCCCAAGGACAAGATCGAAACGAAGGATCACGAGCACAAGATCGAGGGCCTCGACATGCAGCTCGATCGGCATGCGGAGTGGAACCAAATCTACTTCGAGGCTTGGCGGCAGATGCGCGACTTCTTCTTTTCACCGACGATGAATAGCATCGATTGGAAGGCGATGCGCACTAAATACGCCGCGCTGCTTCCGTTTGTGAATCACCGCAACGATCTCACGTATTTGCTCGGTGAGCTGATTGGCGAGTTGAACAATGGACACACCTACGTGGGGGGCGGCGAACGTCCCGACACGCCTCGGATTAAGCTTGGCCTGCTCGGCGCTGAGTTCTCCCGCGATCCGGCGACCCGCGCTTATCGCATCGAGCGAAT